>NZ_JBFAJY010000005.1:0-221468 GCF_040655445.1 Streptomyces sp. NPDC050423 | reverse complement strand
TGCAGATGTCGCAATCCACACCGAACCCGGAAGGCCCTCACTCGTTCAAGATCCCCAAGCCGTGGGATCCGTCACCAACCTCCATGGACAGAACACCTAGGTGAGCAGTTCGCCGTGGAGTGCGAGCGCCAGGCCCGCTTCCGCGCTGTCCGCCCGGCCCCGCTCGAAGGCCCGCTGGTAGGCGGCGTCGCCGACGGCCTCGCGGGCCCGGCGTTCGCAGGCCTCGCGCAGCGGGCCCAGCTCCGGGGTGCCGCGCTGCGGGTGGCCGACCATCCGCCAGTAGAGCTGTCCGGTGCCGTACACCCGGGCGGCGTGGGCACCCTCCCCCTGGGCGGCGACCGCGGCGGCCAGGATGTCGAGGCCGAGCGCGATGCCGAAGCTGTCGCGGAGCCGGTGCTTGCCGGCGAGCATGGACCTGGCGTGCGCGGCGGCCGCGTCGGCGCGGCCCTGGAGCAGGGCGATCAGCGCGAGTTGGTAGTCGACGTAGCTGCGGGTCCAGCATTCGTCCATGGCCTCGCAGGCCGCGCGCAGGACGACCGCTGCCTCGGCGGCCTCGTCCAGCCGGCCGAGGCTGGTGAGGGCGAAGACGATGATCAGGTGGCAGCGCAGCCGGTAGGCCGATTCGAGCGGGGTGCGCGCCTCGGTGCTGCGCAGCACCCGGTCCGCCTCGCGCAGGCTCAGATCGGGCCGGCCGACCATGAGATGGGTGAGGCCGCGCAGGTACGCGGCGGCGAGGATGCCTTCGTCGGGCCCGTCGGCAGCCGCCGCCCGTACGCATTCCGCACCGATCCGCTCGGCGGCCGGGTAGTCGCCCTGGAGCAACACGCACATCCCGAGCACCCACAGGGCCCGGGTGCGGTGCGGGCCCTGTGCCGGGCCGAGGTCCAGGGCGCGCTGCGCGTAGCCGCGGGTCTGCGGCAGGTGGCCGCAGCAGCACCAGAAGAACCCGATCCGGCCGGCCATCTCCTGGGCGGCGGTGGTGTCGTGGGCGAGCAGGTGGTCAAGGGCCGCGCACAGGTCGGCGTGCGTGTCGGCGATGCGGTGGTACCAGCTGATCTGGTCGTCGCCGGTCCAGCCCGCGTGGGCGTTGCGGGCCAGTTGCAGGAAGCAGGCGGCGTGCCGGTCGGCCGCGGCGCGTTCCTCGCCGAGTTCGGCCAGCCACATCCGGCCGTACTCACGGATGGTGTCCAGCATCCGGTGGCGCGGGCCGTCGCGCACGACGACCGATTTGGCCACCAGCCCGCGCAGTGCCGTGCCGACCCCGTCCCCGTCCCCGGTGAGCGGTCCCCCGGTGCAGACCTCGCGGGCCGTGGCCTCGTCGAAGTCGCCGCGCAGCACGGCCAGCCGGGCCCAGAGCAGCCGTTCCAGCGGGGTGCACAGTTCGTGGCTCCAGCCGATGGCGGTGCGCAGGGTGCGGTGGCGCTGCGGCCGGATCGACGCGTCGGAGAGCAGATCGAGGCGGGAGCCGATCCGCAGCGCGATCTGTTCGACGGTGTGCCGCCCGGTACCCGCCGCCGCGAGTTCGATGGCGAGCGGGATGCCTTCCAGCCGGCGGCAGATCTCGGCGGCCGCCGCGGCGGTGCCCGACTCGTGGAACACGGTGCCCGGGGCGGCCGCGATGGCCCGGTCCCGGAACAGAGTGAGGGCGTCGGCGGCGCCGTCGACGGGCAGTGGCTCCACCTCGACCAGTTGCTCGGCCTTGATACCGAGCGGCTGTCTGCTGGTGGCGAGCACCGTGAGTCCGGGTGAGGTGGTGAGGATCTCGCCGAGGAGATGGGCGCAGGCGGGGCGCAGGTGTTCGCAGGAGTCCAGGACGAGCAGCAGCTGTTTGTCGGCGAGCCACTCGCACAGCACGTCCATGGGCATCCGCAGGGTGTGGTCGCTGAGCCCGACCGCGTCGGAGACGGTGGCGAGGAGCAGTCCGTCGTCGTGGAGCGGGGCGAGGTCGGCCCACCAGACGCCGTCGCGGTACCCGGGTTCCGCGCGGCCGGCCGCGCGGACTGCCAGCCGGGTCTTGCCGACCCCGCCGGCTCCGGTGAGCGTGGTCAGCCGGCGGGTGGCGAGGGCGCGTTCGATCCGGCCCAGCTCCGTCTTCCGTCCGACGAAGCTCGTGGTCTCCTCGGGGATGTAGCTCACCATCGTCACCGTCGCTGAACAGGTGGAGAGGCCGGGTCCCGGTCCCCGCGCCCGGTACGGCACCGGCGGGGCCGACGGTGCGGCTGCCGGTGCGTACGGGGCGGGGGCCGGGACCCGGCCGGGTGGAGTGGAGGGCGCGCCCGGGAGTGCGGTGGTGCGGCTCTCCCCGGCGGCTGGCCTCACGGTAGACCTGTTGTGGTCAGCGCAACGAGTACACCGCCACTGTGCGCCCCGGGACGGTGAAACTTCCCGAACTCCGCTCGTACGTCGACTTCTTGACGGTAGGATCCGCGCCCCGAGCCTGGACGGGGTGCAGGGAGTAGCTCTTTCCAGCCAGGGCGGCGACCTTCTGAGTGGTGGCGCCGGGGGCGGCGTTGAGGACGACCACCAGCTTCCCCAGCCGCATGGTGATCACCCCGGGGGTCTCGTTCTTGCCGGAGAGCGGGAAGGAGAGGGTGGACTGCACCTGCCCCGCGGTGGAGAGGCCGAAGTCCTTCTCGGTGGCGCGGATGGTGAGCAGGTCCCGGTACGCGGCCGAGGCGCCGTTGATCTGTGCGCACCCCGGACTGATCGCGGCGTTGGTCAACAGCGGCTTGGCATAGGGCCACTTGTCCTCGTTGTCAGCGGCGGGCGGCAGCCCGCGGCCGAAGCCGTTGCCCGCGCGGCAGTCCCAGTGCAGGGCGTTGAACCAGTCGCCGCTGTCGAAGGAGTTGCGGTCCAGGGACTTGGAGCGCAGCAGGTCGGTGCCCGCCTGGGAGAGCGAGGGGCCCTGCGAGAGGGTGGCCGTCGCCATGGCCAGGACCTGCGATCTGGCCCGGTCGGCTGCCGAGGTGCCCGCCGGGAGTTTGAAGGCGAGGGTGTCGTACAGCGTCTCGTTGTCGTGGGCGTCGGCGTAGGCGAGGGCGTCACCGGGGACCGCGGCGTACCCGGCCGGGGCTCCGTTGTAGTCGACGTCCGAGCCCTTGACCGTGCTGCCGGAGCTGTCAGTGAAGGTGTAGCCGGCGAGGCTGCCGGTGAGCCCGACCTTGATCAGGTCCTGGTAGTGGAGCAGCCGGGCCTTCTGCTCGGCCTTCGTACCGTTTCCGGTGGAGGTGTTGGGGTCGGTGTAGAGGCCGGTGGCGAATCCCTGAACACCGGGGTCCTCGTCGAACGGGCTGCCGCCGCGCACCGCGTCGCGGGCCCGGTCGGAGAAGGTGGCGATGCCGGTGCCGGCCATGTTCTTCTGGGTGGCCTGGACGAAGCGGGCGTCGTCGGCGATCTCACCGAAGTTCCAGCCCTCCCCGTACAGGATGATCTTCTTCCCGTCGACGCCGTCCTTGGCGACCGTCAGGGCGTCGAGGGCCTTGCGGACGGCCAGGATGTTGGCCTTGGGGTGGTGTCCCATCAGGTCGAAGCGGAAGCCGTCGACCTTGTACTGCCTGGCCCAGGTGACGACCGAGTCGACGACGAGCTTGCCCATCATGGTGTTCTCGGGCGCGGTGTTGGCGCAGCAGGTGGAGGTGGCGACGGTGCCGTCCTCCAGCAGCCGCTGGTAGTAGCCGGGCACGATCCGGTCGAGGACGGACTTGTCGTCCTGGCCGGAGGCGACGGTGTGGTTGTAGACGACGTCCATGACGGTCCGCAGACCGGCGCCGTTCAGCCCCTGCACCATCTGCCGGAACTCGACCGTGCGCCGGGTGCCGTCCGGGTCGGAGGCGTAACTGCCCTCCGGGACGGTGTAGTGCAGCGGGTCGTAGCCCCAGTTGAACGCGTCCTTCGCGGCGGTCTTCGCCACGCAGGCCTGCTGCTCCGCGGAGTCGGGGGCGTAGACGGACAGGTCGCAGGCCGGCCTCTGCTGGTCCTTCTTCCTCTCGGGGATGGTGCCGATGTCGAAGGCGGGCAGCAGGTGGACGTAGCCGGTGCCGGAGTCGGCGAGCTGCTTGAGGTGCTTCATCCCGTCGGAGCGGGTGTCGGTGAAGGCGAGGTACTCGCCGGGGTGCTTGGACGTGGGGTCCGCGATCGAGAAGTCGCGGATCTGGAGCTCCTGGATCCGGGCGTTCCGCAGCGGCACCGCGGCGGGCTTGCGCAGCCCGCTCCAGCCCTTCGGCGCGAGCTTGCCGTCATCGAGGTCGACCACGAGGCTCCGGGCGGAGTCGGTGGTCAGCGCGGTGGAGTAGGGGTCGGTGACCTTGTTGGTGACGAGCTTGTGGACGGTGGGCGCCCAGACCTTCACCACGTACCGGTAGGGCTTGCCGTTCCAGTCCCGCTTCCCGGTGACCGACCAGACGCCGGTGCGGTCGTCGCGCCGCATCGGGACGGTACGGCCGCCGAGTTCGAGCGAGACGGTGCGGGCGGTGGGCGCCCAGACGGACAGCGTCGGGGTGCCGTGCCGGAAGACCGGTCCGAGCGAGGCGCTGCTCGCCCGCTTCCCGTAGAGGTCGTCGAGCACCCCCGCGCTCTGTACGCCGGTGGCGGCGAGCAGGGCGCCGTTGGCCGCGCGCTGGGTGGCGATCAGCTGGCCGCGCAGGGCGTCACGGACCCTGTCCCGGTCACGGGCGTCCACGGTGAACGCCGGGTAGTCCTTGAGGTGCGGGTACTTCGCCTTCTGCGCGTCGGTCAGCGCGGACGGGCTGAGCCGCAGCCACTGGCCCTCGTCGGAGAGTGCGCCGTCGACGACGGAGATGCCGCCGTTCTTCGCGTGGACGAGCTGCTGGCTGGTCGCGCCGGTGGTCTTCACCTTCCAGACGACGGTGTCGGAGTCGATCCACTGCGCCTCGGCCTTGGCGAGGTCGAGGGTGGGCGCGCCGCCGGTCTGGGGCAGCAGATAGCCGGCCGTGCCGCCGAGCATCCACACCTCGTGGCCGTTGCTCGCGATGTCGAGGGACTGGTCGCTGGGCAGGTCCTTCTCGTCGCCCCGGTGCAGGATGTAGCTGAGCGAGGTGGCCCCGTCGGTGAGCGGGACCTCGAAGGTGAGACCGGAGGCGTCCTTCTTCACCGGCTGGAGCGGCTTGGCCCAGTCGGTGGGCTCCTTGGCGCCGGTCCAGGTGTGCAGCCCCCAGCCGTCGTAGTCGCCGTCGGCCCGGTAGTAGTGCAGGACGGCCTTGCCGGTGTCCTGCGGCGGGTAGGCGCCGTCGGGGGCGGTGGCCGACTGGCCGTCCTCACCCTGCGCGATCCAGACCTGTCCGGTCGTGGCCAGGTCGACGGAGCGCTCCGGCCCGTCTGCGGTGCCGCTCTTGCCAACGGTGTACGGGACCGAGTCGGCGCCCTCGGGCACCTTGATCCAGGCGAAGGCGCCGTAGGCGTCCCGCCCGGTGAAGTCCGCGGTGGTGTCGCCGGACCTGGCCTGCCAGCCGTCGTAGTCGCCGTCGGCGCGCTTGTAGTGGATGACCGCGTAGTCGCGTTCGACGGCCACGGGCTTCGCCGGGGCGGGTGCCTGTCCGGCGGTCGAGGAGGCGAGGGCGCTTGCGGTGCGCCCGGCACGGTCGACCACAACGGCCTTGTAGCGCAGGGGCGTTCCGGCGGCGGTCGCGTCGCTGATGGTCTGGGTGACCTTGTACGGGGCGTGGTCGGCGGAACCGAGCGTGGTCCACTTCCCGTTGCCCTGCTGGGCGGCGAAGACGACCCGGTCGAGGGAGCCGCCGTGCACGTCGGCGGTCAGCTCGACGGTGCGGGTGGCTCCGGCGGCCGGTGCCTTCAGGGAGATCGCGGGCCTGGCGGCGGGGGCGCCGAGCGGCTTCCCGGCGCGGAGCACGATGCTGGACAGGGCCGGGACCGTGACCTTGATCTTCTGGTCGGCGCCGCTGCGGACCGTACCGGAACCGCCGTACAGGGTGCGGAAGTCCGTCCGGGCGGACTCGGTGGGCAGCTCGACGGTCTTCGCGGCCGTGCCGTTGTTGGTGGCGACGACGTACTCGTTGCTGTGCGCCGGGTCCGTGCGGGAGAAGGCGTAGACGGAGCCCTCGGCGTACCGCTCGGTCTGGACGCCGTCCCGCAGCGCCGGGTGCTTCCTGGTCAGCTCGGAGAGCGCGGCGATGGAGCGGTAGATGGGGTGCCCGGTGTCGTAGGCGTCGGAGGCGTGGGTGCGGTCGGTGCCCAGCTCGTCGTCGTCGAGGTAGTCGGCGGTCTTCGAGGCGAACATGGTCTGGCGGGCGTCCTTGTCGCCGCCGGCGCCCGTGAAGCCCTGCTCGTCGCCGTAGTAGACGACCGGGTTGCCGCGGCTGAGGAACATCACCTCGTTGGCCAGCCGGGCCCGCTTCACCAGCTCCGCGTCACCGGCCTCGGGGTTGTCCTGCTTGAGGAAGGTGCCGATGCGGCCCATGTCGTGGTTGCCGAGGAAGGTCACCTGCTCGTAGGCGTTGGCCTTGTCGGTGGTGTACCGGTAGTCGTCCGCGAAGACGGCGGCGAGCTTCGAGGCCGGGGCGCCCTGTGAGGCGTACTGGCGGGCCGCCTCCTGGAAGGGGAAGTCGAGTGTCGCGTCGAGCCGGCCCTGGGTGACGTAGGGCGAGGTGATCGCGGTGTCGGCGGAGTAGACCTCGCCGAACATGAAGAAGTCCTTGCGCCCGTGCTTGGCGGCATACGTGTCGAGCGCGGTCGCCCACTGGGTCCAGAAGTCCAGGTCGACGTGTTTGACGGTGTCGACGCGGAAGCCGTCGATGTCGAAGTCGCGGACCCACTTCTCGTAGATCTTCTCCATGCCGGAGACGACCTCGGGCCGCTCGGTCCACAGGTCGTCGAGCCCGGAGAAGTCGCCGTACGTGGTGGACTCGCCGGCATAGGTCGAGTCACCGCGGTTGTGGTACATCGTCGGGTCGTTGAGCCAGGACGGCGTCTTGCCGCCGGTGGTGACCGGTTTGTACGGGAAGGAGTCGGCGTCCACCTTCGCCATGCCCGCGGCGTCGTCGAAGGGGCGGCCGTTCCGGTCGAGGTACGGGTAGGCGCCCTTGGGCTTGTAGCCGTACGTCTTCTCGGCGTAGTCGACGGTGTCGGCGGTGTGGTTGGTGATGACGTCGAAGAAGACCTTCATGCCCTTGCCGTGGGCCTTGTCGATCAGCTTCGTCAGGTCGGCGTTGGTGCCGAAGTGCGGGTCGACCTGGGTGAAGTCGGTGATCCAGTAGCCGTGGTAACCGGCCGAGGCGTCCTTGCCGGTGCCCTGGACGGGCCGGTTCCTGAAGATCGGGGCGAGCCAGATCGCGGTGGTGCCGAGCCCCTTGATGTAGTCGAGCCTGCCGGTCAGCCCCTTGAGGTCGCCGCCCTGGTAGAACCCCTTGTCGGTGGGGTCGTACCCGGTCTCCAGCCGGGAGCCGGTCAGCCCGCCCCGGTCGTTGCCGGTGTCGCCGTTGGCGAACCGGTCGGGCATCACGAAGTAGAACTGCTCACGGGTCAGATCGTGGCGGGCGGGCTGTGCGGCCAGCTTGGCGTCCGACGGCGCGGCGGGCGGCCTGGCCGCGGCGGCGGGCAGCGCGGGCACGAGGGCCGCGCACAGGGCGGCCGCGACGACGACGGCGGGCGCCGCTCTTCGCGCGGGCACGCGCGGGGACGGACGTATCACTCGGGTTCTCCTAGAAGGGGTACGGGTGCGGGGCCGGACGGGCCCATTCGGCCCGTCCGGCGGTTGAGGACACGGCGCGGCCGGGGACCGCGCGGCCCACGGGCGGGACGTCAGCCGCGCCAGACGTCACCGGTCAGCGCGGCCTTGCCGGACGAGGGCACGGTGGCCGTGCGGTTGGCACCGCTCTCCCAGGTGACGTTGCCGCTCGCGTCCTTGCGGACGTACTTGTACTCGAACGACGTACCGGCGGGCAGGCTCACGTCGAGCTTCCAGACCGGGTACGTGGCCGGGTCCAGCTTCAGCGCGGCGTCGGGGTTCCAGTTGCCGAGGGCGGACTGGTTGCCGGTGACGTAGATGTTCTGGCCGAGCTGGGTGGTGGCGTTGACGCCGAAGGAGGCGCCGGAGGTGCCCGTACCGGGATCGGTCGGGTCCGTCGGACCGGTGCCGCCACCGGAACAGGTGCGGGCGCCGGTCTGGAGGGCGAGGGCCGTGTTGGCGCCGAGCGTGGCGGTGAACTGGCCGGAGCCGTTGACGGTGACGCCGTTGCCCGACTGGATGTCGCAGTAGTCGCCGGCGGGCAGCGAGGTCTGGAAGGTACGGCTCAGCGAGGAGCCCTCGTGGTTGATCGCGACATACGCCTTGGAGCCGCGGCCGAAGGCGATCTGGTCGCCGCCGTTGTCCCACCAGTTGGTGACGGACTCACCGCGGGCGGTGTTGCGGAAGCCGACCATGGAGGAGATCTCGCGCCAGGCGTGCTGGCACTTCCAGCCGTCGCTGTAGCAGGCGTTGACCGTGCCGCCGTTGGGCGGACCGGCGTCCTTGTCGGACCACTCGTAGCCGGAGTGGACGTCGGGCGAACCGTAGGGCCAGGCCAGCATGAACACGCTGGCGAGCGTGTAGTTGGCGCCGTCCTTGTAGTTCAGCGTCTCGCCGTTGCGCTCGGTGTCATGGTTGTCGACGAAGACCGCGGCCTTCGAGGAGGACATGAAGCCCCAGCCCTCACCGAAGTTCTTCAGGTTGGCGAGGTTCTCGTTGTTGAAGACCTGCTTGAGGCTGCGGGCGTAGCGGAATTCCTGGACGTCCCCGGTGCCGGCGTACTCGTCGGGCGAGACGGCCTCGCCGGCTCCGTAGATCGCCTCCTGCTTCCAGTAGGCACCGGAATTGCTCAGCCGGGACTTGATGTTGGCGAGGTCGTCCTCGGGGATGTGCTTGGCCGCGTCGATGCGGAAGCCGTCGACTCCGAGCGAGAGCAGGTCGTTCAGGTATCCGGCGATCCTGCCGCGTACGTAGTCCTCACCGGTGTCCAGGTCGGCCAGGCCGACGAGTTCGCAGTGCTGGACGTTGTAGCGGTCCTGGTAGTTGCTGATCTGCGCGGTGCAGTCGTCCATGTCCGGTGCGGAGTACAGACCGGGGTAGTCGTACTTCGAGTACGAGGAGCCGCCGGTGCCGGTGCCCGAGCCCGCCGACATGTGGTTGATGACGGAGTCGGCGACGACCTTCACGCCCGCGCTGTGGCAGGTGCTGACCATGTTGGCGAACGAGCCGCGGTCGCCGAGCCGTCCGGCGATCTTGTAGCTGACCGGCTGGTACGAGGTCCACCACTGCCCGCCCTGGATGTGCTCCTGGGGCGGCGAGACCTGTACGTAGCCGTAGCCGGCCGGGCCGAGGGAGTCCGTGCACGCCTTGGCGACGGAGTCGAACTTCCACTCGAAGAGAACCGCGGTGACGTCCTTGGTGCCCGGTGTGGCGGCCTGGGCACTCGTGGCGGGGACCACGAGGGCGGCGGCGCCCGCTATCAGGGCGAGCGCGGCAGACAAGGGTCTGCTGGCCATGTTTTCCTCCTGCGGTGGGGGAAATGCGGGTGACGGTGCAGCCTCGTCCGGCAACGCGCCCTGCCCTCAAGGCTCCTGAATGTTCTTGCTGCAAGAATGCAAACCTTGCCGCGGGGAGACCGTACGAGCCCACCAGGCCCCGGTCAACCCTTTGGACACACCCCGCTCACACGGCCGAAATACCGCAGATTTCTTCCTGCAAGCTCTTACGCAAAACATTGCAGCCTGTTACGTTTCTCCCGACTCCGGTCCGGTCGGCCGGGGGTCCCGTAACCCCGGGCCCCACGCGCCCGGCCGGCCGGGCCGGTCACGGACAAGAGAGGCACCCGGAGTCATCCACTCCCCGCGGGCCCATTCAGGGCCGACTCCCGGTGCCTCTCCTGTGCGCCCGTGCACGGCCGCGGTCCGTGGGACTGACGAGCTTCGCGCACGCAGGTGTCACTCCGGGACTGCAGCGCACACTGAACGACATGCGAAAAGGAAACACCGGGACTGATGGTCCGCCCCGCTACCGCTGGAAAATCCTCTTGGGCGGCATCGTGGTCATCGGCGTATTCATCGCGTCCAGTCCACTGCCGGGGCCCTTCGACATCGTCGTCCCCGTGGTGGTCGGGACGGGACTCGGCAGCGTGATCGGTAAGTCGCGCTCACGGCGGTGAACCTGCGGACGCGGTGGCCTCGCTCCTTCAACAGGTACGAGATCGATGCCGATCTCGGGAAACGCGGATAGCTCCCGTCTGGATCCGCACCTACCCGAGTACCGCAGGGTGTTCGGCTGGACGGCGTCCCCAGGCCGAGATCAGCGGCGCGAGTGTCAGGTCGAGTCCGCCCGCGTGGATGGCGGCCAGGTGCGCGTCGATCTGGGCGTCGTCGGCCAGGCCGGCCGCGAGCAGCTCGCCGCGCACGTGCCGGATGGTCGCCGCCTCCAGCCGGTCGCAGGCCGGCCCGCCGACCGGGAAGGAGCCCGCCGCGGCGACATCCGCCAAGCCGGCCTGGCCGACGGCCGCCGCGAGCGCCTCCGGGATACCGGGGCCACCGGCCCCCACTTCCCAGCAGCGCGAGCCGGCCCCGACCCCAGTCGGTCGAAGTGCCCGCGCGTCACACCGTCGAACAGCTCGGCCAGCCAGACGAATCGCTCGCCCGCCTCGGCGCGCGCGTTGTCCAGCAGGTACCCGCGGCCGGGAGCGGACTCTCCACCGAGCGCGGTGGTCCCGCCTTTCGGATCCGGTCGGCCGCCGGCGTACAACGGGCGGGGCGAGGAGGTCATGTCCACATGGTCGGCCTTCCCGGGTCGCCGGCGCCAGGACGGGAGAGGGATGCCTCACACAGCCGGCGAATCGACTACGCCGAAGCCCTGCCTCCCGGCCCCCGACGGGGTCCGCCGGGGGCCGGCGTCAGGCTCCGCGCACCGCCGACGCCACCGCCGCCGTCGACCCCCGCACCACCAGTTCCGGCTGGAACACATACTCCGTGCGCTGTACGGGACTTCCGCCGATCTCCTCCAGCAGTGCGCCCACCGCGGCCGCCGCCATCGCCTGTACGGGCTGGCGGACCGTGGTCAGCGGCGGGTCGGTGAACGCGATCAGCTGCGAGTCGTCGAAGCCGACCACGGACACGTCGCGCGGCACGTCGAGGCCGCGGTCCCGGGCCGCGCGCACCGCGCCCAGCGCCATCAGGTCGCTGCCGCAGACGATCCCCGTGCACCCGCGGTCGAGCAGCGCGCCGGCCGCCACCTGGCCGCCCTCGACGCTGAACAGCGTTGAGCACACCAGGAGTTCGGCCTCGGCACGGTCCAGGCCGAGCAGGGAGACCGCGGCGTCCACGAAACCGTCCCGCTTGCGGCGGGACGGCACGTAGCGCTGCGGCCCGATCGCCAGGCCGACCCGGCGGTGGCCGAGTTCGGCGAGGTGCCCCACGGCCATCCGCACGGCCGCGGTGTCGTCGGGCGAGACGAACGGGGCGCTGATCCGTTCGTTGTAGCCGTTGATCAGGACGAACGGCACACCGCGGTCGGTCAGCGCGGCGTAGCGCGCCGGGTCGGCCGAGGTGTCGGCGTGCAGTCCGGAGAGGAAGACGATGCCGCCGACGCCGCGTTCGACGAGCTGCTCGACGAGTTCGTCCTCGGTGGCGCCGCCGGGCAGCTGGGTGCAGAGCACCGGCGTGTAGCCGTGACCCGCCAGGACCTGTTCGACGCACTGCGCGAACGCCGGGAAGATCGGGTTGGTGAGTTCGGGTGTCACCAGTCCTATGAGTCCGGCGCTGCGCTGCCGCAGCCGTACCGGGCGCTCGTAGCCCAGGATGTCGAGCGCCGCGAGCACCCGCTGACGCGTGGTGTCCGCGACGCCCGGCTTGCCGTTGAGCACCCGGCTGACGGTCGCCTCGCTGACCGAGGCCTGCCCGGCGATGTCGGAGAGCCTCAGCGCGCTGCCGACTCTGGGCGGGGGGACGGTCAAACCGTCCACCACACCGTGGTGTCGGCCGGCAGCTCGATCTCGGCGCCGTCGGTGGTGACCGGCTCACTGGACAGCAGGACGGTGCCGCGTACGGGGATGCGGACGGCGGCGCCCGTCGTGTTGACGGTGCAGGCGAAGCCGGGGCGGGCGAAGACCAGCAGACCATCGGGGGCGTCCAGCCACTCCACCGCGGTGCCCGCGCCGAGTCCGGGGTGCGCCCGGCGGGCGGCGATCGCGGACCGGTACAGCTCCAGGGTGGAGCCGGCCGTGCCGGTCTGGGCCTCGATGCTGAGCTCGCCCCAGCCCGCGGGCTGCGGCAGCCAGCTGCCGCCCTCGCCGAAGCCGTACGAGCTGCCCTCGCGGGTCCACGGGATCGGCACCCGGCAGCCGTCACGGAAGCCGTCCTGGCCGTCGGCGCGGAAGAACGACGGGTCCTGGCGGGCCTCGTCGGGCAGGTCGGTGACGTCGGGCAGGCCGAGCTCCTCGCCCTGGTAGACGTAGGCGGAGCCGGGCAGCGCCAGCATCAGCAGCGTGGCCGCACGGGCCCGGCGCAGGCCCAGCTCGCGGTCGCCCGCGGTACGGATCTGGGTGCCGAGGCCGGGCGGGTTGGCGAACCGGGTGGCGTGCCGGGTGACGTCGTGGTTGGAGAGCACCCAGGTGGTGGGGGCGCCGACCGGGCGCATCGCGTTCAGCGAGGTGTCGATGACGTCACGCAGCGCCTGAGCGTCCCAGGAGGTCGCCAGGTACTGGAAGTTGAAGGCCTGGTGCATCTCGTCGGGGCGCACGTAGTTGGCGGTGCGCTCGACGGTCGGGGTCCAGGCCTCGGCCACCGCGACGCGATCGCCGGGGTACTCGTCGAGGATGGTGCGCCAGCTGCGGTAGATCGCGTGCACGCCGTCCTGGTCGAAGAAGGGCAGTACATCGTCACTGCTGCCCAGCAGCTTCAACTGGTCGTGCGTGCCCAGGTCGGGCAGGCCCTCGGCCTTGACGAGGCCGTGGGCGACGTCGACCCGGAAGCCGTCGACGCCCATGTCGAGCCAGAAGCGCAGGATCGAGCGGAACTCGTCGGCGACGGCCGGGTGTTCCCAGTTGAAGTCCGGCTGCTCGGGCGCGAACAGGTGGAGGTACCAGTCGCCGGGCGTGCCGTCCGGGTCGGTGGTCCGGGTCCAGGCCGGTCCACCGAAGATGGACTCCCAGTCGTTGGGCGGGAGTTCGCCGTCGGTGCCCTTGCCGGGGCGGAAGTGGTAGCGGTCGCGCAGGGCGGAGCCGGGGCCCTCGGCGAGCGCGCGCTTGAACCACTCGTGCTGGTCGGACGAGTGGTTGGGCACCAGGTCGACGATGATCCGCAGGCCCAGGTCGTGGGCGTCCCGGATCAGGGCGTCGGCGTCCAGCAGCGTGCCGAACATCGGGTCGATGGCCCGGTAGTCGGCGACGTCGTACCCGGCGTCGGCCTGCGGGGACGCGTAGAAGGGGCTGAGCCACACCGCGTCGACGCCGAGGTCCCTGAGGTACGGGAGCCGGGCGGTGACGCCTGCGAGATCGCCCATGCCGTCGCCGTTGCCGTCGGCGAAACTGCGCGGATAGACCTGGTAGATCACCGCGTCCTGCCACCAGCCGGTGCGGTGGCCCGGGGCGTCGGTGGACGTGCCGGTGGAGGGGGCAGCGAGGTGCTGGGTCATGTCGTCCCTGGGGTGTCTGGGTGGGGAGTGGCGCCGGAACCGGGTCGGGATGCCGGCGCCACCGTGACTGGTGCGTGCGGGTCGTACGGTCGTGCCGTGTGGCCGTCAGCCCTTGACGGCTCCGGCGGACATGCCGGTGACGAGGTGCTTCTGCGCGAACAGGAAGACCAGGGCCGCGGGTATCGCGATCAGCACGGACGCGGCGGTCATCGGACCCCACTGGGCCCCGTACTGGTTGACGAACAGCTGGAGTCCGCCCGCGAGCGTGAGGTTGTCCTCGCCGACCATGAAGGCGGAGGCGTACGCCACTTCACCCCATGCGGTGATGAAGGAGTAGAACGCGGTGACGGCGAGTCCGGGCTTGGCCAGCGGCAGGATGAGCCGCCAGAACGTGCCGAACGGGGTGAGTCCGTCGACCTGCCCCGACTCGTCGATCTCGCGCGGGATGGTGTCGAAGAAGCCCTTCATCATCCAGGCGCAGAACGGCACCGAGATGGTGAGGTAGGTGATGACCAGACCGGCCGGCTTATTGAGCAGCCCCATGCCCGCCATGATGTTGTAGATCGGCACGATGAGGACGGCGACCGGGAACATCTGGGTGATCAGCAGCGTCCACATCAGTCCGCGCTTGCCGGGGAAGCGGAAGCGGCTGACGGCGTAGCCGGTGGAGGCGGAGATGATGACGCCGAGGAGCGTGGTGAGCCCCGCGACGAGCAGCGAGTTGCCGAACCAGGTCAGGAACTTCGTGTTCTGGAGCAGGTTCGTGTAGTTCTCGAACGTCGTGTCCTTGAAGAAGTCCGTGGTGGTCGCGTAGGCGACGGGCTTCAGCGAGGTGAGCAGTACCCAGAGGACAGGGAAGACCGCGATCACGGACGCGACGATGAGCGTCAGGTGCAGGGCGGTGGAGGCCAGCGGTGAACGCTCGTCGCGCATCCTGGCCTTGGGCGCGGAGTGCCGCGCGGTGGGGATGGTGGTCACCAGTCGTCTCCCTGGGTGCGCAGGACTCGCCGGTACACGGCGGCGAAGATCAGCAGGAGCACGAGGATCAGTACGCCCCAGGTGGAGGACTGCGCGAAGTCGCGCGGGCTGATCTCGAAGGAGAACTTGTACGCCTGGGTGACCAGGATCTGGGTGGCGTCGCCGGGTCCGCCGCGGGTCAGCAGGAAGATCACCGGGAACATGTTGAAGGTCCAGATGGTGGAGAGCAGGATTACCGTCGTGGAGACGGGACGCAGTCCGGGCAGCGTGATGTGGCGGAAGCGCTGCCAGGCGGTGGCGCCGTCCATCTCGGCGGCCTCGTAGTGCTCGCTGGGGATGGACTGGAGGCCGCCGAGGAGGGCGACCATCATGAACGGCACCCCGAGCCAGACGTTGACGGCGATGACCGAGAGCTTCGCCCAGGTGGGGTCGTTCAGCCACGGTATGCCGTCGATCCCGGCGCCGGAGAGGATCTTGTTGAGCAGCCCGCGGTCCTCGTTGTAGAGGAAGCGCCAGGCGAAGACGGAGACGAAGCCGGGGATGGCCCAGGGCAGGATGAGCGCCATCCGGTACGCGGAACGCCCGGCGATCCGGCGGTTCAGGATGTTGGCGAGCGCCATGCCGAGGCTGAAGGTGATGGCCACACAGGAGACCGTCCACACCAGGGTCCAGCCGAGCGTGCCGAGGAACTGGTCGCCGGTGAGGGCGTCGGCGTAGTTGTCCAGGCCCACGAACTTGTACGTGGCGGGCATGTGGTTGACACCGATGGACCGTTCGACGTTGCGCTCGTTGGCGTCGGTCAGTGACAAGTAGATGCCACGGACCAGTGGATACCCGATGATCACGCCGATCACGACGATGACCGGGGCGACCATGGTCCAGGCGTACCAGTGGGTCGACAGTGCCCGCCGGAGCCTGCTCGGCGGTGGGGGGTTGCCAGTACCGCGGCTCCGGCCGCGGGCGACGACGTCGTCGCCCGCGGCCTCAGCCACCGACTGGCTGGTGTGGACAGCCATCAGCCGGCCTGCCTTCCTGGGTTACTTCCAGCCCTTGAGGAGCTTGCGGTAGGAGTCGCCGGTCGTCTTGGCCGCCTTCTCCGGCGTGGTCTGTCCGGTGAGGACCTTGGTGTACTCGGTGACGAGCGGCGCGAAGAGGCTGCCGGTCTCCGGGATCCAGGGGCGCTCGACGGCGCTCTCGACGACCGGCTTGAAGAAGCCGACGATCTCGTTGTCGACGACGCTCTCCTGCGCGTAGGCCGAGGTGCGGGTCGGCAGGAGGTTGAGCTCCTTGGTGACCTGGGCCTGGGTCTTGACGGAGGTCATGTAGTCGACGAAGGCGTAGGAGGCGTCGAGGTTCTTGGAACCGGCGTAGACGGCGAGGTTGTGACCGCCCTGCGGGGCGCCCTGCCCGGCGGAGCCGGCCGGGACCGGGGCGACGCCCAGGTTGTCCTTGTCCTTGAACTCCTTGCCGGTGTAGGTGTCGGCGACGGCCCACGGGCCGTTGATCATCATCGCGACCTTGCCGTCCTTGAAGGACGACTGCATGTTCTCCCAGCCGTCCGTCGCGTCGGTCTTGGCGGCACCGGAGTCCACCAGGTCCTTGACGACCTTCATCGCCTTGACGCCGGCCGGGTTGTCGATGGTGACGGACTTGTCGGCGGCGTCGACCATGTCGCCGCCCTCGCCGTACAGGAAGGACAGGAACCAGTACGCGTCGTCGCCGCGCAGGTAGAAGCCGGTCTTGCCGGTCTTGGTCTTGATCTTCTTGGAGACGGTCTTCAGCTCGTCGACGGTCGTGGGGACCTCGACGCCGGCCTCCTTGAAGATCTTCTTGTTGTAGAAGATGCCCATGGAGTCGATGACCTGCGGCACCGCGTACGTCTTGCCCTTGTACTCGGTGGACGCGGCGGCCTGCTTCAGGAAGTCGTCCGCCTTCCGGAGCGCGGGGGTGCCGTCCAGCGGGGCGAGGTAGCCGAGGTCGGCGAACTCGGGCGTCCACGCGACCTCGGAGCGGATCACGTCGGGAGCGCCGGAGCCGGCCTGCGCGGCGTTCTTGAACTTGTTCTGCGCGTCACCGAAGGGGACGTTGACGTACTTGACGTCGACCTTCGGGTGCTCCTTCTCGAAGCCCTCGGCGATCTTCTTGAAGACCTTGTCCTCGCTGCCCGCGGTGGAGGTGTCCCACCACGTGACGGTGCCCGAGAGCTCGCCCGAGCTCTTGGACGTGCCGTTGGAACTGTCGTCATCGCTGCCGCAGGCGGTCGCCGCGAGCGCCAGGGCCGCGACCAGGGCGGTGGCCGTTATGCCACGTCGCATCTGAACTCCTTCAACTGCCGTACCGCTCCGTCGCGGCGCCGGGTCGACGTGAACGTAACAAGGATGAAAGAAGGCCGAAAGAGTTTGCGGAAGATTTCTGCAAGCTTCGACGATCGTTACATTCGCGTGTCCTCAAGGTTGCCGTCAAGCCTCTTGACGTGGACCCCTGAACCCTGGCAGGGGCAGGCCACCACCCGCGATTCCGCAGTCCGACGATCTGACCGCAGCCCGCAGACCGGCTCCGCAAGACCTTGCAAGATATTGCTGCGGCACTCCGCAGGTGGGTCCCAGGACGGCACCACCGGCCCGCCCCGCGCCCGCCCGCGTCCGAATCCTGTGCATGGTGGGCAATCCGACCCACTCCCGGTACAGTCCAGTCCCATGACCGCACGGCTTGCCGATATCGCAACTCAGGCGGGGGTCAGCGAAGCGACGGTCAGCCGTGTACTGAACGGCAAGCCCGGTGTTGCCGCTGCCACCCGCGAATCCGTCCTCGCCGCGCTCGACGTCCTGGGCTACGAACGGCCCGTACGGTTGCGCAGGCGCAGCGCGGGTCTGGTCGGCCTGATCACGCCCGAGCTGGAGAACCCCATCTTCCCGGCGCTCGCCCAGGTCATCGGGCAGGCGCTGACCCGGCAGGGCTACACCCCGGTGCTGGCGACCCAGACGCCCGGCGGCTCCACCGAGGACGAGCTGACCGAAATGCTGGTCGACCGCGGCGTCTCGGGCATCATCTTCGTCTCCGGACTGCACGCCGACACCTCGGCCGATATGCGGCGCTACGAGCAACTGCGTGCCAAGGGAGTCCCCTTCGTACTGGTAAACGGTTTCTCGCCCAAGGTGCAGGCACCGTTCATCTCACCGGACGACCGGGCCGCGATGCGGCTGGCGGTGACGCATCTGGTGTCGCTGGGCCACACCCGGATCGGACTGGCGGTCGGCCCCAAGCGGTTCGTCCCCGTGGTCCGCAAGATCGAGGGCTTCCACGCCACGATGCGGGAGCAGTTGAACCTCGCCCCGGACGACGTGGAGGGGCTGATCCAGCACTCCCTGTACACGCTGGAGGGCGGCCAGGCGGCCGCCTCCGCGCTGATGGAGCGGGGCTGCACGGCGGTGGTGTGCGCGAGCGACATGATGGCGCTCGGTGCGATCCGGGCCGCTCGCAGGCTCTCCAAGGACGTGCCGCGCGATCTGTCGGTGGTCGGTTACGACGACTCCCCGCTCATAGCGTTCACCGATCCGCCGCTGACCACGATCCGGCAGCCGGTCACGGCGATGGGCCAGGCCGCGGTGCGCACGCTCCTGGAGGAGATCGGCGGCACACCCGCCCCGCACAGCGAGTTCGTCTTCATGCCCGAGCTGGTCGTGCGCGGCTCCACCGCCGCCGGTCCCGGCCCCGGCGCGGCCTCCTCCGCCGCCCCGCCCGTCCAAGGATCCCACGCACACCCGTAGTCCGCAGGACGTGCACCAGTCCGCAGGACGTGCACCCCGCTCCCGGCCGGAGGATCATCAGGCGAAGGGAGCAAATCTGGCAGACTCTGTGCCTATGGGTGAATTGAGCGTGAGACCACAGGAAGGCCGCACGGAGGCCACCCCGTCACCCATCGTGAACGAGGCGGCTCCCGAGGCGAACGCGAAGCAACCCGGCGACGTGAACCGGATGCGCAGACTGCGTGACCGCAGCCTGGCAGGGCTGCGTGCCCCGCGGTCCCCCAGACGGCCACGCCTCTGGTTCGAAATCCTGCTGATCGCGGTCAGTTACTGGCTGTACTCACTGGTGCGCAACGCCGTCCCCGAGCAGAAGGCGGCGGCCCTGGCCAACGCCGACTGGATCTGGTCGGTCGAGCGGTTCCTGGGCATCGCCGTCGAGCAGTCGGTCAACCACGCGGTCAACTCGGTGACATGGCTGATCGTGGCGATGAACTACTACTACGCGACACTGCACTTCATCATCACCATCAGCGTGCTCGTGTGGCTGTTCCGCCGCCATCCCGGCCGCTACGCGGCAGCCCGGCTGGCCCTGTTCGCGACCACGGCGGCCGCGCTGGCCGGCTACTACCTGTTCCCGTTGGCACCGCCCCGGCTGATGAACGGCAGCAAGTTCATCGACACGGTCATGGTCCACGAGACCTGGGGTTCGATGGCTTCGGGCAACTTCAAGAACATGTCGAACCAGTACGCGGCGATGCCGTCGATGCACATCGGCTGGTCGCTGTGGTGCGGACTGACCGTCTTCGCCCTGGCCTCCGCGCCCTGGGCGAAGATCCTGGCCCTGCTCTACCCGGCGGTCACCCTGATCGTGATCGTGTCGACCGCGAACCACTTCTGGCTGGACGCGGTGGGCGGCATGGCCTGCCTGGCGTTCGGCTACGCGGTGTCGTACGCCTGGTACGGAGCGCTGCCGCACCACCTGCCCAGACAGATCCGCCCGAAAACGACCCGCCGCCCCCGGCTGTCGGCGCTCTCGGTCCACCGGGAGGGAACAGCGGCGGGCCGGAACTGACGCGCCGGGGCCGGGTCGTGTCCGCGAAGCCCCCGTCGTACGCCCGGAGGGCGTGGCACCCTCACGCCCCGTAGAACCGCTCGTCCACCACCGCCCGCGCGCGGCGCGTGATCCGCCGGTAGTCGTCCAGCATGTCCCCGACATGGCCAGGCTCGTACCCCAGGTACCGCCCCACCGCCGTCAGCTCCCGCGGCCCGGACGGAAACGTGTCGCCCGGCCTCCCCCGCACCAGCATCACCGCGTTGCGGACCCGGGTGGCCAGCACCCACGCCTCGTCCAGCGTCTGCGCGTCCTCGCCGGAGATCAGCTCCGCCGCGCAGGCGGCGGCCAGCGCCTCACGGGTCCGGGTGGTCCGCAGCCCCGGCTCGGCCCAGCCGTGCTGCATCTGCATCAGCTGCACCGTCCACTCCACGTCGCTCAGCCCACCCCGGCCCAGCTTGGTGTGGAGCGTCGGGTCCGCGCCGCGCGGCAGCCGCTCGGACTCCATCCGGGCCTTCAGCCGCCGGATCTCACGGACCGCGTCCTCCCCCAGCCCCTCCACCGGATATCGCAGCGGATCGATCAGCTCGATGAAGTCGCGGCCCAGATCCGCGTCGCCGGCCATCGGCTGGGCACGCAGCAGTGCCTGGCTCTCCCATGCCAGCGACCAGCGCCGGTAGTACGCCTCGTACGACTTCAGGGTGCGGACCAGCGGCCCGCTCTTGCCCTCGGGACGCAGATCGGCGTCGATGAGCAGCGGCGGGTCCGCGGTGGGCAGCTGAAGCAGCCTGCGCATCTCGGCCACCACCCGGTTCGCGGCCCGGCTCGCCTCCTGCTCGTCGACGCCCTCGCGCGGCGCGTGGACGAACAGGACGTCCGCGTCGGAGCCGTAGCCGAGCTCCTGCCCGCCGAACCGGCCCATGCCGATCACGGCGAACCGCGTGGGGAGGGTGTCGCCCCACTCCGCGCGCACGGCGGCCCGCAGCGCCCCGGCGATCGTGGCGGCGTTCAGATCGGTGACCGCGCTGCCGACCCGGTCGACGAGCGCGCCCGGGTCCGGTTCGGCGGGGCTCTCCTCCGTACCGTAGGAGCCGATGAGGTCCGCGGACGTCGTCCGGAACAGTTCGCGCCGCCGCACCCCGCGCACCACGGCCACCGCCGATTCGGCGTCCTCGGCCCGCCCCACCGCGGCCAGCACCTCCTGCTCCAGGGCGTTGCGGCCGCGCGGTTTCAGCCCCTGCGGGTCGCCGAGGATCGCCACCGCCTCGGGGGCGCGCAGCAGCAGGTCGGGGGCGAGCCGGCCGGCCGACAGCACCCGGGCCAGGTTCTCCGCCGCCGCGCCCTCGTCGCGCAGGAGCCGCAGGTACCACGGGGTCTTGCCGAGTGCGTCGGACACCTTGCGGAATCCGAGCAGTCCGGCGTCCGGGTCGGCGGAGTCCGCGAACCAGCCGAGCAGCACCGGCAGCAGCGTGCGCTGGATGGCGGCCTTGCGCGAGACGCCGGACGACAGGGCCTCCAGATGCCGCAGCGCCGCCGCCGGGTCCTCGTAGCCGAGGGCTTCGAGCCGGAGCGCGGCGGCCTTCGCGCTGAGCCGGGACTCGGCGGGGGCCAGCTGGGCGACCGCGTCGAGCAGCGGCCGGTAGAACAGCTTCTCGTGCAGCCGGCGCACCACGGAGGCGTGCCGCTTCCAGGCCTGGTTGAGCTCGGCGACGGGGTCGGTCCGCATGCCGAGGGAGCGGCCGAGCCGCCGCAGATCCGGCTCGTCCTCCGGGACCAGATGGGTGCGGCGCAGCCGGTAGAGCTGGATGCGGTGCTCCATGGCGCGCAGGAAGCGGTAGGCGTCGTCCAGCTGCGCGGCGTCCACCCGGCCCACGTAGCCGCCGCGGGCGAGGGCGCCCAGCGCGTCCAGGGTCGAGCCGCTGCGCAGGGTGGCGTCGTTGCGGCCGTGCACCAGCTGGAGCAGCTGTACGGCGAACTCGACGTCCCTTAGTCCGCCGGGGCCGAGCTTGATCTCGCGGTCGACCCGGTCGGCGGGGATCGTGTCGATGACCCGGCGGCGCATCTTCTGCACGTCGGAGACGAAGTTCTCGCGGTCGGCGGCCTGCCAGACGAGCGGCGCGACGGCGTCCACGTACTCGGCGCCCAGCGAGGGGTCGCCGGCCACCGGCCGGGCCTTGAGGAGCGCCTGGAACTCCCAGGTCTTGGCCCAGCGCTGGTAGTAGGCGAGGTGCGAGGACAGGGTGCGCACCAGGGGCCCGTTGCGGCCCTCCGGGCGGAGGTTGGCGTCGACGGGCCAGATGGTGCCCTCGCCGGTCGTGTCGGAGCAGATCCGCATCAGGTGTGCGGCCAGCCGGGTGGCGGCCGGGACGGCCGCGCTCTCCTCGGCGCCGTCGGCGGGTTCCGCCACGAAGATGACGTCGACGTCGGAGACGTAGTTCAGTTCGTGGCCGCCGCACTTGCCCATGGCGATGACGGCGAGGCGGCACTGCGCGGCGTCCTCGGGCGTGGCCGTCCGGGCGATGGCGAGCGCGGCCCGCAGGGTCGCGGTGGCCAGGTCGGCCAGTTCGGCGGCGGTCTCGGCGACATCCGTCGTGCCGCACACATCCCGGGCCGCTATCGACAGCAGGCACCGGCGGTAGGCGACGCGCAGCGCGTCCGGATCGACGGCCCCGGCCAGCTCGTGCTCGAACTCGGCCACCCCGGGGTGCAGATCGGTGGCCTCGTACGTGACGAGGGCCTGCCAGTCGCGCGGGTGGCGGGCCAGGTGGTCGCCGAGCGCCTCGGACGCCCCGAGCACCCCGAGCAGCCGGTCCCGCAGTGGCTTGGCGGTGACGAGTGTGTCCAGCAGGATCTGCCGCTCGTCCGCCTCCTCGGCCTCCACGAGCCGTACGACGCCGCGCAGCGCGAGATCGGGGTCGGCGGTGGCACCGAGCGCTTCGAGCAGAACGGGGTCGGAGCGCACCGAGGACAGCTCCGGCAGGTCGAGCAGCCGCTCGGCGGCGGACGGGTCGGTGAATCCGTGCCGCAGCAATCGGGTGAACGTACTGCTCCTGCGCCCCGGCAACGTCGTCATTCCGTGCTCTCCTGCTCGCCGCCCGATCACGTTCCAGCTGTACGAGCGTAGTCCCGCACCGATGAATAGGGAGCGGGCGCACAGTCTGCACTTCACAGGCACGATCTCTTTGAGTACCCGACGCATCCCCTTGAGTACCCGACGCAGCACCCGCCCGGGAGGCCCGACCATGTCCGCAGCCGAACCCCACACCGAACAGAGCACCGGCCCGACCGAGCCGCGCACCGAGCTGGATCCTCGCTTCAGCAGCCCCGGCGCGGAGCCCGCCCGCTGGGCCGACGCGCAGAGGCTGCTGGCCGGCGCCGAGCTGTACTGGCTGACCACCGTGCGCCCGGACGGCCGCCCGCACGCCACCCCGCTGATCGGGGTCTGGTGGCGGGGCGCGCTGCACTTCTGCACGGGCGCCGAGGAGCGCAAGGCCCGCAATCTCGCGGCGAACCCCGAAGTGGTCCTCACCACCGGCACCAGCACCTGGGCGGAGGGCTTCGACCTGGTGGTGGAGGGCCGGGCGGACCGGGTGACGGACGGGGGCCTGCTGAGCGGTCTCGCCGGGGCCTGGGAGGCGAAGTACGGAGCGGTGTGGCACTTCGATGTCGCCGACGGCGTGTTCGTGGGTGCCCAGGGCAACCGGGCCGAGGTCTTCGCCGTGTCCCCGCGCACGGTTTTCGGCTTCGGCAAGGGCGACCCGTTCACCCAGACCCGCTGGCGCTTCGCCTGAGGGGCCGCCGGACCGGCCGGCCCCGCTCGCGCCCGCCGCTCCCGCCTCAGGGCGCTGCGGGCATGGTCCCGATCACGACGGTGGCGTACAGCTCGTCGGAGGAGACCACCCGCGGGTTCAGCCCGCTGCCGCCCACGGCGTCCTCGGCACGGGCCGCCTGCCGTTCGCTCGTCTCGACCAGCAGGCTGCCGCCCGGTGCCAGCCACTGCGGCGCCTCGGCGGCCACCCGCCTCATCACGTCGAGACCGTCGCCGCCTCCGTCGAGCGCCACCAGCGGCTCGTGCACGCGCGCCTCCGCGGGGAGCAGTGCGACATCCCCGGTCGGTACGTACGGCACGTTGGCGAGCAGTACGTCCACGCGCCCGCGCAGCGAGTCGGGCAGCGGTGCGAAGAGGTCGCCCTCGTAGACCCGGCCCAGCTCGCCGATGTTGCGCCGGGCGCAGCGCACGGCGGCGGCCTCGACATCGGAGGCGTGGAGCTCGACCCCGTCCAGGGCCGCGGCGAGCGCGGCGCCGAGCGCGCCCGTCCCGCAGCAGAGGTCGACCACGACGGCGGGACTCGGGGCCAGTTCCACGGCTTGCCGGATCAGGAACTCGGTGCGGCGGCGGGGGACGAAGACCCCGGGGTCCACGGCGATCCGCAGCCCGCTGAACTCGGCCCAGCCCAGGACGTGTTCCAGGGGGAGACCGGCGACGCGGCGTTCCACCATGGCGGCGAGCGCGGCGGGGTCGGTGGCGGTGGCGGCGATCAGGTCCGCCTCGTCCTCGGCGAATACGCAGCCTGCGGTGCGGAGTGTGGTGACGAGGGTGGAGAGGGCAAGCGGTGACAGCGGGACCGGCATGAAGCGGAGCCTTTCGGGAAAACGCCGATGAGTGCTCCGCGGTCGGTTATGTCCGGCCGGCCACGCGTTGACGAGGGGTGAGCACCCAGCCTGATACAGCGGTAATGGGTCCCACCTCCTTCAGTACGTCCCCGTGCGGGGACACGTTCTCAGGTCACGTCCCCTTGCGGGGAAGCGTCACCCTACCCCAGCGGGGCCCGGTCCGTTCCGGCCCGCCGGGCGTCAGTGCTTCTTGGGCCGCCAGTCGTTGCCGCCGTCGATGAAGCGGTTGTGGACGGCGACCGATGTGTTGGCGGCCCGGATGTGCCGCGCCTCCGCGCTGTGGTGCCGCTCGATCTGCTGGCCGTCGAAGTTGTCCGTGGGACGGCGCCGTTCCTTCAGTATCAGCTTCACGATCAGGAAGACGACCACACTCAGCAGGGCGCCGAACAGTACGAAGATCTCAACCATGGCTCCCCCGTCCACTATGACCTCAGGTGCCATTGTCAGTGATCAGACAGGTGCAGTCCACTCGGACTCACGGGCTCCGGGGGTTGGACACCGCCCCGGAGCCCGCCCCGCCTGCGCCGGTTACAGATCCACGCTGTCGCGCAGCTTGGTCGGGGTGAGGAACAGGGCGGCGATCACGCCGACGACCGAGATGGCCGCCGAGATCAGGAAGATGTGCCCCGTCGCGTCGCCGTACGCGGCCCGCACGACCTCGCGGATCTCCGGCGGCATGGCCGCCACGTTCAGCGTGGAGCCGCCGGAGGACGAGGCCGCCGGATCGACGCCGATCTTCGTCAGGCCGGCTGCGATCTTCGTGGCGACCTGGTTGGCGAGGACGGCGCCGAGGACCGAGACGCCGATGGTGCCGCCGAGCGAGCGGAAGAAGGTGATCGCGCCGCTGGCCGCGCCGAGTTCACTGAGCGGGACGGTGTTCTGGAGGACGAGAACGAGGTTCTGCATCGACATGCCGACGCCGACTCCGACCGCGAGCATGCCGATCGAGACGAGGACGAGCGGTGTCTCGTGGTCGATGGTGGACAGCCCCAGGAAGCCGAGGGTGAGGACGACGACGCCGGCGATGATGAACGGCTTCACCTTGCCCGTCCTCGACACCATCCGGCCGGCCACGGTCGAGGAGACCAGCACGCCGAACATCAGTGGAATGGTGAGCAGTCCGGCCTCGGTCGGCGAGTAGCCGCGTCCGATCTGGAAGTACTGACCGAGGAAGACCGCCCCGCCGAACATCGCCATACCGACCGCGAGGCTCGCGATGATGGCGAGGGCGGGGTCCCGGCGGCGTACGACGTGGAGCGGCACGACGGGCTCCTTGACCCGCGCCTCCACGGCCACGGCCCCGCCGAGGATCACCGCGCTCGCACCGACCATGGCGGCCGTCTGCCAGGACAGCCAGTCGAAGTCGTTGCCCACGAAGGTGACCCAGAGGAGCAGCACGCTGACGCCGACGGCGATGAGCGAGGCGCCCAGGTAGTCGACCTTGGTGTCGGGGCGCCGGATCTCGGTGAGGTGCAGGGTGCGGGTGAGCATCACGAAGGCGATCAGCGTGAACGGTACGGCGACGAAGAAGCACCAACGCCAGCCGAGCCACGAGGTGTCGGTGATGAAACCGCCCAGCAGCGGGCCGCCGACCGTGGCGACGGCCATGACGCCGCCGAGGTAACCGTTGTAGCGGCCGCGCTCCTTGGGGCTGATCATCGCCGCGATGATGACCTGCACGAGCACCTGGAGCGCGCCCATGCCCAGGCCCTGGAGGGCACGGAAGGCGATCAACTGCTCGGTGGACTGGGCGAATCCGCAGCCGACCGACGCGACGACGAAGATGCCGATGGATATCTGGAGCAGCAGCTTCTTGCTGAAGAGGTCGGCGAGCTTGCCCCAGATCGGGGTGGAGGCCGTGGAGGCCAGCAGCATCGCGGTGACGACCCAGGTGTACTGCGACTGCGTCCCGTTGAGGGAGCCGATGATCTGCGGGAGCGCGACGGAGACCACCGTGCTGCTGGTCATCGCCACGAAGAGCACGATGAGCAGACCGCTCAGCGCGCGCAGGATGTGGCGGTGGTCCATGGGCGCGACGTCGGTCGGCGCGGCCGTTTGAGCGCTCACGCTCAGCCTCCAGGAGGTATGTGAACAGGGCAGGGGAGAAAACAGAAGCTCACCGTACATGCCCGTTGGGCAATTTTGCCCACTGCGCAACAATAACCGACGGGTAGATAATGACCCCCATGGAGCGCTCTGTGGGACTGCGGGAACGCAAGAAGGAAGCCACCCGGCAGGCCGTGCACGAAGCGGCGCTGCGGCTGACCGTCGAGCACGGCTTCGACCAGGTCACGGTGGAGGCCGTCGCGGACGCGGCCGGGATCTCCCGCAGAACGTTCTCCAACTACTTCACCGGCAAGGAGGACGCCCTCCTGTACGGCGAGGAGCAGCAGATAGGAGACCTCGTCCGCGCGGTACGTGAACGCCCCGCCGAGGAGAGCGCCTGGACCGCGCTGCGGGCAACGGCGACGCAGTTCGCCGAACGGCTGGCACCCCCGGAACGCGAATGGGCCGTCCGCACCCGCCTGGCCATGCGCCACCCCTCCCTGCTCGCCCGCCAGCTCGCCAACCACGCGGCCCTGGAACGCGACCTGGCCGAAGCGGTGGCCGCCCGCCGGGGCCACTCGACGTGCCCCGTCCGCCCCCTGGTCCTCGCGGCGGCATTCCTCTCGTCGATCCGGATCGCGATGCGGATGTGGATCGAGGAGGACCTGGCCCGCGAGCCGGCCGAGGTGATCGACGAGATCCTCGACGAGATGGGGCGGAGCTTCACCTGAGCCCTTGGCGCCGGGCGTGCGCGGGGGAACACGGAGAAGGGCCGACGGTCGCGTGACCGTCGGCCCTTCACGCGTAGGCGTCGGCGCGGGAGCCTGCCCGGGAAGTCAGCCCAGCGCCTTCTCGATGGCCTCGAAGATGTCGGCGCCGGTCTCCTGCTGCCAGGACGGGAGATCGGGCCAGTCCGCCACGTACCCGGGCTTCGGGTCCCCGAAGTGCTTGAACATCTGGGCCGTCCAGCAGGTCGCGACGGAGCGGTCCTTCTGCTCACGGGTCAGCCGCGAAGCGTGGCCACCGGTGAGCTCGATGAACTGCCGCACCTGGTCGTGGAAAGTGCTGACGCACTCCGGCGATCCAGGTTTCCCGGAACAGCCGTGCACCTTCGATCCGCGACATGCCCACCCCTCTCGTCACGGCGTGCCCAACGTGGCGATCTCCGCCCGCAGCTCCGCCAGACGGTGGTCGCGGCTCAAGGGGTCGCGGCCATTCAGTCCCCGTACAACGCCCTTACCGTCCATCGATCAGCGGGCAGTGGGTCCCCGTGTAGATCGTTGGCATGCAGCGGTTGCAGTGGATGCACTCCGAGCGGGTGGCGGTGTCGCTCTCGATGCGGTGCAGCAGGTCCGGTTCGCGGAGCAGGGCGCGGGCCATGGCGACGAACTCGAAGCCCTCCGCCATGGCGCGGTCCATGCCCTGGCGGTCGGTGATGCCGCCCAGGAGGATCAGCGGCAGCCTCAGCGCGGCGCGGAACTGCCGGGCGGCGTCCAGCAGGTACAGCGGCTGGTACGGGTAGGTGCGGAAGAAGGCGCGGCCCAGCGCCCGGATCGCCAGGCGCTGCGGGAGCGGGAAGTTGGCCGCGAACTCGGTGATGGGGGCGTCGCCCCGGAAGAGGTACATCGGGTTCAACAGGGAGCTGCCCGCCGTCAGTTCGAGGGCGTCCACCGAGCCGTCCTCCTCCAGCCATCGTGCGACCTGGAGGCTGTCGTCCAGGGTGAGCCCGCCGGGCGCGCCGTCCTTCATGTTCAGCTTGGCGGTGATGGCGAGGCGGTCGCCCAGCGCGTCGCGTACCGCCCGGGTGATGCCCAGCGCCACGGCGGCGCGGGCGCGCAGGGAGCCGCCGAAGGCGTCGGTGCGACGGTTCAGGCGGGGGCTGAGGAAGGCACTGGCCAGGTAGTTGTGGCCGAGGTGGATCTCCACGGCGTCGAAGCCGGCGTCGGCCGCCAGTAACGCCGCCTCGGCGTGGGCCTCGACGACGCGGGCGATGTCATCGGCGGTGGCCGCCTTGTTGCGGCGCATGCTGAGCGGGTTGAAGCCGGCCATCGGGGCGAGGGCGGGCAGTCCGTTGGAACGGCCGTCCGCCACCGGTCCGGCGTGGCCCAGCTGGGCACAGACCGCGGCCCCGGTGCCGTGCACCGCATCCGTCAGCCCGCGCAGTCCGGGGAGGGCCTCGGGCCGCATCCACAGCTGGCGGCGCTCGGTGCGGCCCTCCGGGGACACCGCGCAGTAGGCGACGGTGGTCATGGCGACGCCGCCCGCCGCGGGGCGCAGGTGGTAGTCGATGAGCTCCTGGGTGACCAGCGCCTCGGGGGTGGCGCCCTCGAAGGTCGCGGCCTTGATCACCCGGTTACGCAGCCTCAGCGGCCCCAGCCGGGCCGGTGCCAGCACATCCGGTGCGCCGTCCGACGCGTCCTTCGCTGCTCCCGATTCGTCAGGCATGGCGCGCAGCATCGCAGAGAACTGACGAATAGTCAGTAGTGGTGCCGTCGTGGATCGGGTCCGTGCCCGCAGGTGGTCACCGACGACTCCGGGACGACTGCGGGCGTCAGGCGGATCGAGGCACGATGCTCAGCGCGCGGTAGTCGTACCCGTCCTGTTTGAAACCGGGCGCTTCCCAGACGAGGTCCACCCGCTGTCCGGGCGTCAGATTGCGGAAACCGCGCTTCTGTATGTCGGAGTAGTGGCCGAAGCAGCCGCCAGGCGTCTCGGGGGAATCGAGCACGCCCCACCCTTCCTCGTCGCGCCACTCCCGAACCGTCGCAGTCACCATGAGCCGGATCATATGGGCACCGCCCGCGCAGACCCGTGCGGGTACCCCACAACCGACCCTCGGCAGCCACAACGATCAGTTGTACGTACCTAGACTGAACCGGTGGACACCGAGGCATTGCGCACGTTCGTCCGGGCGGCCGAGCTGGGACGGCTGCGGCACGCCGCCGACGAGCTGGGCGTGACACAGCAGGCGGTCTCCAAGCGGATCGCCGCCCTGGAGCGCGAGCTGGAGGTCCGCCTGTTCACCCGCACCCCCCGAGGGGTGGAGCTGACCCTCGACGGTCAGGCGTTCCTCCCCCACGCGCGGAGCGTCGTGGCGGGTGTCGAGCGCGCCGTCACCGCCGTCAGACCGGGCTCCCGGGCCCTTCGGATCGACGTTCTCGGCCTGCGGAGCGCGCAGGCCGTCTTGCTGCACGACTACTGGCGGTCGCATCCCGGAAGCGAGCTGGACGTGGTGACCCTCAGGGTCAACGACCCACGCGTGGCGGTCGCCGCCGTCGAGTCGGGCGATATCGACGCCTCGTTCCGTACCGTCACCGACCCGGCCGTCCTGCCGCCCGACGTACGGATGATCCACGCGTTCGACTCCCCGCTGGAACTCCTCGTCGGCCCGGGGCATCCGCTCGCCTCCGCGCGCGAACTGACGCCACCACAGTTGAGCAAGCACCGGATCTGGGTACCGGGCATCGCGCCCCGAAGCGAATGGTCCGAGTTCTACGACCAGCTCGCCATCGACTTCGACCTGCGCATCGACGCGGCCGGCCCGCACTTCGGGGACGAAGTACTCCTGGACACCCTCGCGGACTCCGCGGAGGTGGCCACCCTCGTCGGCGCGCGTGACCGGTACATCTGGCCGGCGGACCACGACCTGCGTCGCATCCCCGTAGTGAATCCGACGCTCGCCTACCCGCTCTCGCTCATCCTCCCCGCGACGAATCCGCATCCAGGACTTCGCGGAGTCATCACCCACCTCCACAGCCTGCCGGGGCTCCCCGGGCCGGTCTGGCGCCCGGCCTGGGCAACGAGGCCACAGAGGTGAACCGGCCGGGCGCCGACGAGCCCTGCCCAGCCCACCACCACACCGGACAAAGACAAAGGACCGTGACTTGCCCAGCGACCGTTTCATGCGCATCCACAGCCCCGAATTCCAGGCCATGTCCGAGCGGGTCCTGCGGGCCACCCAGCTCACCTCCCGCCTGAACGTCCTGCCCTTCGAGGACGAGGCGGGCAAGGCGGAACTGTTCGAACAGATCTTCGCCAAGCCGCTGCCGCCGAAAGTCACGATCTATCCGCCCTTCTACACGGACCACGGCCTGAATCTGGACCTCGCGGAGCGCGTGTTCATCAACCAGAACTGCACGTTCCTGGACTACGCCGGCATCCGGCTCGGCGAGCGGGTGATGGTCGGACCCAACGTCATGTTCATCACCCTCGGCCACCCGGTCGATCCCGGAGAGCGTCGGGAATGGCTGACCGGCGCGCCCATCGACGTGGCGGAGAACGTGTGGATCGGCGCCGGTGCCAGGATCCTGCCGGGCGTCAGCATCGGCCGCGATGCGGTCATCGCGGCCGGCTCGGTCGTGGCCGATGACGTCCCGCCGGCCAGCCTGGTGACCGGCGGTAAGGCGACCGTGCGGCGACGGTGGTGACCACCGCTCCGGTCGGCTCCAGGGCCGAGGGCAGCCCGATGCGTCCAAATACTTTCGGGCCGACAGGTGTCACACCGTCGGCCCGAAGCCACGTACAAGCGCCTCAACGGCGCTGACGCGTGGTTACAGCACCGGCAGCAGCGCCTTCAGCTCGAAGGCCGTGACCTCGCTGCGGTACTCCTCCCACTCCTGCTTCTTGTTGCGCAGGAAGAAGTCGAAGACGTGCTCGCCCAGCGTCTCGGCGACCAGTTCGCTCTTCTCCATCAGCGAGATCGCCTCGCCCAGGTTCTGCGGGAGGGGCTCGATGCCCATCGCGCGGCGCTCGGCGTCGGACAGGGCCCAGACGTCGTCGTCGGCACCGGCCGGGAGTTCGTAGCCCTCCTCGACACCCTTGAGGCCGGCGGCCAGCAGGACCGCGTAGGTCAGGTACGGGTTGGCGCCGGAGTCGATGGAGCGGACCTCGACGCGGGCCGAGCCGGTCTTGCCGGGCTTGTACATCGGGACCCGGATCAGCGCGGAGCGGTTGTTGTGGCCCCAGCAGATGTACGAGGGAGCCTCGCCGCCGGCGCCCGCGGCGCGGGAGGAGCCGCCCCAGATGCGCTTGTAGGAGTTGACCCACTGGTTGGTCACGGCGGAGATCTCCGCGGCGTGCGTGAGGAGGCCCGCGATGAAGGAGCGGCCGACCTTGGAGAGCTGGTACTCGGCGCCGGACTCGTAGAACGCGTTGCGGTCGCCCTCGAAGAGGGAGAGGTGGGTGTGCATGCCCGAGCCGGGGTACTCCGAGAACGGCTTCGGCATGAACGTCGCCTGCACGCCCTGCTCCAGCGCGACCTGCTTCATGACCAGGCGGAACGTCATGATGTTGTCGGCGGTGGAGAGCGCGTCCGCGTACCGCAGGTCGATCTCCTGCTGGCCTGGGGCCCCCTCGTGGTGGCTGAACTCGACCGAGATGCCCATCGATTCGAGCATCGTGATCGCCTGGCGGCGGAAGTCCATCCCGACGTTCTGCGGGGTGTGGTCGAAGTAGCCCGAGCTGTCGGCGGGGGTGGGACGGCTGCCGTCGACCGGCTTGTCCTTCAGCAGGAAGAACTCGATCTCCGGGTGGGTGTAGAAGGTGAAACCCAGGTCGGATGTCTTGGCCAGGATGCGCTTGAGCACGTAGCGCGGGTCGGCGAAGGACGGCGAGCCGTCCGGCATCAGGATGTCGCAGAACATCCGGGCCGTGCCAGGGGCCTCGGCGCGCCAGGGCAGGATCTGGAACGTAGCCGGGTCGGGCTTGGCGATCATGTCCGACTCGTAGACCCGGGCGAAGCCCTCGATGGCCGAGCCGTCGAAGCCGATCCCCTCGTCGAACGCCTGCTCCAGCTCGGCAGGGGCCACGGCCACGGACTTGAGGTAACCGAGCACGTCGGTGAACCACAGCCGGACGAACCGGATGTCCCGCTCCTCAAGTGTCCTGAGGACGAATTCCTGCTGCTTGTCCATAGCCACATCCTTGCAGTTCAGACGGTCCGTGCACCACCGCCCGGGGTAGGGGGGAAACTCCAGTATCACGACCCGGGATTTCACCCAGATTACGCACACGACGTGAGATGGGGCACGCAGCCACCCACTACGATCGTCGGCCATGGTGGGCAAGGGATGCGGCGGCCTCGCAACCGCCCTGCGCACACCGGTTTTCCGACCTGTTCCAGACCCTCATCGCCCCTTCGCAGAAGGACCCACGACATGAGCCACGAGAGCCACGACCGCAAGACCCGCATAGAGCAGATGCGCAACGCCGACCGCGCGCGAGACCGCCGCAACCGTGTGCTGGCCATAAGCCTCAGCGCCGTCGTCGTCGCAGGTCTCGTCGCCTTCGGCAGCTACACACTGCTCGACAAGTCCGAGGCCTCGGCGGACCAGAAGTCCGCCGACGCGAAGGTGTCGGAGCAGCAAGGGGCGGACGGGAAGGACACGGCCGCGGGCGCCATCGAGGGCGAGAAGACGTGGGACGCGAAGAAGCTGACCCGCAACCACGTCACCAAGACCGTGACGTACCCGATGAAGCCCCCGGTCGGCGGTGACCACAACCCCGTATGGATGAACTGCGACGGCGAGGTGTACAAGAAGGCGATCCCCGACATGAACGCCGTGCACTCGCTGGAGCACGGTTCGGTGTGGGTGACGTACACGGACAAGGCCCCGGCCGCGGACCTGGACAAGCTCGCCGAGCGGGTCGAGAAGACCCCGTACTCGCTGATGAGCCCGTACGAGGACCAGGCCGGCACGATCATGCTGAGCGCCTGGGGCAAGCAGGTCACGGTGGACGGCGCCGACGACCCCCGGGTGGCGCAGTTCTTCTCCAAGTACGTGCAGGGGCCGCAGACGCCCGAGCCGGGCGCGGCGTGCACGGGCGGGCGGGGGGCGGAGTGACGGTTACGGAGCGCACCCGGCGCACTCGGTGGGTGGCGGGTTCCGCCGTCGCGCTCGCGGTGCTGTTCGCGGGCGCCGCGACGGTGGCCTCCGCGCGGGACGACGGGGCGGACCACCACGCGGCCGCGTCCGAGTCCGCCCCGCGCACGCCCGCGGCGGACTCGGCGGACGCCGGGTTCGCCCAGGACATGGCGGTCCACCACCAGCAGGCCGTGGAGATGTCCTTCATCGTGCGGGACCGTACGCGGGACGAGGACGTGCGCAGGCTGGCGTACGACATCGCCAACACGCAGGCCAACCAGCGGGGCATGCTGCTCGGCTGGCTGGATCTGTGGGAGCTGCCCAAGGTGGCCGCCGGGCAGGAGCCGATGGCCTGGATGGCCGGTGGGGCCGGGGCCAGTCCCGATGCCGGTGCCGGTGCCGGTCCCAGTGCCGGTGGGCACGATGGGCACGGCATGGGCGATATGGACGGGATGGAGGGGATGGAAGGGATGTCGGGGCACGGGAGCGGTTACCAGGCCCACGACGGGTCCCTCATGCCCGGCATGGCCACCCGTACCGAGCTCGGCCGGCTCCGCAAGGTCAGTGGCAAGCAGGCCGAGATCCTGTATCTCCAGCTGATGACCGACCACCACAAGGGCGGCATCGACATGGCCCGCGGCTGCGCGGGCCTGTGCACCGTGAAGGCGGAGAAGCGGCTGGCCCAGGGCATGGTCGAGGCCCAGCAGTCCGAGCTGGACGCGATGGCCGGGATGCTGGCGGAGCGCGGCTCGGCACCCCGCGCCTGAGGAACCCAAAAGGTTCCCGATCGCGCAAATTCACCTGAATGGGTGATAGCGGTCGCGTACCCCGAACGGACCCATGACGATGGGTTCGCTCGGGGTCGTACGGCAGTGCTCACCGGCACGCAGGAGGAAACCCCATGACCACCGCCAAGGACATCATGCACACCGGCGCCACCTGGATCCCGGCGCACGAGACCCTCGACCGCGCCGCCCAGCTGATGCGCGAGCACAAGGTCGGGGCGCTGCCCATCTCGGCCAGCAGCGAGGAGGACCGGATGATCGGCATCCTCACGGACCGCGACATCGTGATCGACTGCGTGGCGATGGGCCGGGACCCCTCGAAGGTGACCGCGGGCGACCTCGCGCAGGGCACACCGCGCTGGATCGACGCGAGCGCCGAGGTGGAGGACGTGCTCCAGGAGATGCAGGACCACCGGATCCGGCGGCTCCCCGTGGTCGAGAACAAGAAGCTGGTCGGCATGATCAGCGAGGCCGATCTGGCGCAGCACCTCTCCGACGACCAGATCGCCGGCTGGGCCGAGAAGGTCTACTCCCGCAGCTGACCCGCACCGCGTACGGCCTGACGGCCCGGCGGCCCGCCCTCCCGCCGCGCGGGGCGGCGGGCCACCGCCGTTCATATACCCGGTAGGGGTAGGGTGGCCGGCATGTTCGGGACGAGGAGTGCGAGGTACGGGCAGCTGCTGCTGTTCGCCGCGCTGCTCTTCGGGATCTTCACCATGCACACCGTCGGTCATCCGGCGGAGCACAGCGGGCAGGTCGCCGCCGCGACGGCCGCGGGTGCGACGGGCGTGGACGCGATGACCGCTTCGCCCTCGGAGGCCACGCAGACCACGCACCTGGATCACCGGCGCCACGACCGTCCGGCGCCGATGCGGGGCATGGACCCGATGGCCGTCTGCCTCGCCGTGCTCTCGGTCTGGGGCCTCGCCCTGCTCACCGCGCTCATGGTGGCGCGGCGGCCCGTGGGCAGCGCGCCGCGAACCGCCGGGGCCCGTTCGTCGTGGAGGCCGCGGCCCCCTCCCCCGCCACGGCCGCGCAAGGCCGTCCTCACTGGTCTGTCGGTACTGCGGATATAGGCGCACCGCGCCCCGTCCGCCCTTTCAGCACACCGACAACATCTTTGAGGTGCACTCAGCCATGCCCGCTCAGCACACCCGACGCGCCGTGCTCGGCGCATCGATCGCCCTTGCCGGTACCGGAGTTCTCGCCGCCTGCTCCGACGGCGGCACGACCACCGACCACGCCGGCATGAACCACGCGGGGCCGTCGGGCACGACGGCCCCCGAGGGATACGTGGCCCCCGACGGCCCCGAGGTCGCGGCGGCCGAGAAGCGCCGGGGCTCCGGCCCCGTACGCGAGGTCTCCCTCACCGCCACCCCGTCCCGGCTCGACCTGGGCGGCGGGCGCACCGTCAGCACCTGGGCCTACGGGGACCGGCTGCCCGGCAAGGAGGTGAGGGTCACCGCGGGTGACACGCTCGCCCTCACCCTCGCCAACCACCTTCCGCAGTCGACCTCGCTGCACTGGCACGGGCTCGCCCTGCGCAACGACATGGACGGGGTCCCCGGGCTGACCCAGCGGGCCGTCGAACCGGGCAAGGACTTCACCTACCGGTTCGCGGTGCCGGACCCCGGCACGTACTGGTTCCACCCGCACTCGGGCGTCCAGCTGGACCGCGGGCTGTACGCGCCGCTGATCGTCGAGGACCCCAAGGAGCCGCTGTCGTACGACAAGGAGTGGGTCGTCGTCCTGGACGACTGGCTCGACGGGGTGGACGGTTCCACCCCCGACGCGGTGCTCCAGGAGCTGACCGAGGTCAGCGGCCACAGCGGGCACGCCATGGGGGACATGCCCTCGGCCGGTGCCGGAACCGGGCCCTCGCGCATGCTCATGGGCGCCACCAGCGAGCTGCTGGGCGGCGACGCGGGCGATGTCGGCTACCCGTACTACCTGGTCAACGGCCGCACTCCACAGGACCCGTCCGCCTTCACCGCCCGGCCGGGCGACCGGATCCGGCTGCGGATCATCAACGCGGGCGGTGACACCGCGTTCCGCGTCGCGCTCGGCGGCCACCGGATGACGGTCACGCACACCGACGGCTTCCCGGTCCGGCACACCACCACGGACGCCCTGCTGATCGGCATGGGCGAGCGGTACGACGTGCTGGTGACCGCCGGGGACGGGGTGTTCCCGCTGACCGCGCTGGCCGAGGGGAAGAAGGCCTCCGCGATGGCGCTGCTCCGTACCGGCACGGGTGCGGCGCCCGCCGCCTCCGTGCGGCCGAAGGAGCTGGCCGGTCAGCTGGTGACGGCCGGCCGGCTGACCCCGGACGCCTCCGTGGCGCTGCCCGTCCGGGAGCCGGACCGGACGGTGCGGATCAGGCTGACCGGTTCCATGGCGGCGTACGACTGGGCCTTCGACGGGAAGCCGTACAGCGCCGACCGGCGCCATCCGGTGCGGGCCGGGGAGCGGGTCCGGCTGGAGTTCCGGAACGCGACCTCGATGTGGCACCCGGTCCATCTGCACGGGCACACATTCGCGCTGGCCGGGAACGCGTCCGGGGCCCGCAAGGACACCGCGATCGTGCTGCCCCGGCAATCGCTGACGGTGGACTTCGACGCCGACAACCCGGGGCTGTGGATGCTCCACTGCCACAACCTGTACCACGCGGAGGCGGGCATGATGACGGTCGTCGGCTACCGCGACTGACCGGCCCCCTGGCGGGCCGCCCGGACTTTCGCGCGGCCCGCCAGGACATCGCGTCAGTCAGACGATTACACTGGGCGGCGTGCCTCAACTACGCCTCGCACTGAATCAGATCGACTCGACCGTCGGTGACCTCGCCGGCAACGCCGAGGCGATCCTCCACTGGACCCGGCACTCCGCCGAGCAGGGCGCCCATCTGGTGGCGTTCCCCGAGATGGTGCTGACCGGTTACCCCGTCGAGGACCTGGCCCTGCGGTCGTCCTTCGTCGAGGCGTCGCGCGACGCGCTGCGTGCGCTCGCCGTCCGCCTCGACGAGGAGGGCTTCGGGGAGCTGCCGGTCCTCGTCGGATACCTCGACCGCTCCGAGTTCCCGGCGCCGCGCTACGGCCAGCCCGCCGGGTCCCCGCGCAACGCCGCCGCTGTGCTGCACCGCGGCGGGATCGCGCTGAACTTCGCCAAGCACCACCTGCCCAACTACGGCGTCTTCGACGAGTTCCGGTACTTCATGCCGGGCGACTCGATGCCCGTGGTGCGGGTGCACGGGATCGATGTCGCGCTCGCGATCTGCGAGGACCTCTGGCAGGACGGCGGCCGGGTACCGGCCGCGCGGGCCGCCGGGGCCGGGCTGCTGCTCTCGATCAACGCCTCACCCTACGAGCGGGACAAGGACGACACCCGGCTGGAACTGGTCCGCAAGCGGGCCGAGGAGGCCGGCTGCACCACGGCCTATCTGGCGATGATCGGCGGCCAGGACGAGCTGGTCTTCGACGGCGACTCGATCGTCGTCGACAAGCACGGCGAAGTGATCGCCCGTGCCCCCCAGTTCGCCGAGGGCAGCGTGATCATCGACCTCGATCTGCCGGCCGCCCCGGCCGACGCGCCGTCGGGTGTGGTGAACGACGGGCTGCGCATCGACCACGTGGTCCTCTCCGAGAAGCCGCTGCCCCCGTACGAGGCGGAGCTGGCCGGAGGGTACGCGGACCGGCTCGACGACGACGAGGAGCTCTACTCCGCGCTCGTCGTGGGCCTGCGGGCGTACGCCGCGAAGAACGGCTTCAGCAGCGTGCTCGTCGGGCTCTCCGGCGGAATCGACTCGGCGCTGGTCGCGGCGATCGCCTGCGATGCGCTGGGTGCCCAGAACGTGTACGGCATCTCGATGCCGTCGAAGTACTCCTCGGACCACTCCAAGGGCGACGCGGCCGAGCTGGCGCGGCGTACCGGGCTGAACTTCCGGACCGTACCGATCGAGCCGATGTTCGACGCGTACATGGGGTCGCTGGGGCTCAGCGGTCTCGCCGAGGAGAACCTCCAGTCGCGGCTGCGCGGCACGACGCTGATGGCCGTCTCCAACCAGGAGGGGCAGATCGTCCTGGCGCCGGGCAACAAGTCGGAGCTGGCGGTCGGCTACTCGACGCTGTACGGCGACTCGGTCGGCGCGTACGGGCCGATCAAGGACGTCTACAAGACGTCCGTCTTCCGGCTGGCGAAGTGGCGCAACCGGGCCGCCGAGGAGCGCGGGCAGACCCCGCCGATCCCGGAGGCCTCCATCACCAAGCCGCCCAGCGCGGAGCTGCGCCCCGGCCAGGTCGACACGGACTCGCTGCCCGACTACGACGTGCTGGACCGGATCCTGGAGATGTACGTCGACCGGGACCAGGGGCTCGACGCGATCGTCGCGGCCGGGTTCGACCAGGCACTGGTGGCGAAGACACTGCGGATGGTGGACACGGCGGAGTACAAGCGGCGGCAGTATCCGCCGGGCACGAAGATCTCGCCCAAGGGCTTCGGCAAGGACCGGCGGCTGCCGATCACGAACCGCTGGCGCGAGTCCGGCTGACGCCGGGGGGTGGGGGCGGCGCGTACGGGTCCGGGTCCGGGTCCGGGTCCGGGTCCGGGTCGAGTGCACGCGCCGGCTCTCCTCGTCCCGGCGTTATGGACGCGGTTCCAGGGTGATGTGCGGGGACAGCGCGCGGAGGAAGTCGGGCGCGTCGAAGGCCTCCCCCGCGGAGGCCACACCGACCGCATCGGTCCGTCCGGCGAGGGTGCGGTCGACCGCTTCGACCACGAGTGGCGCGGTGACGGCGTAGATGTCCTGGCCTCGGGCCACGACGCGTCGTTCGGCGCCGCCCGAGCGCACGACGACGTCGACGAGGAAGGTCTGGGCGGACCGCCCGCGCTCGTCGACCGCGGCGGGTGCGGGCGTCTCAGGAGCCGAGATGTCGCGGGCCGCCTCGACGGCGTCGCGGCCGGAGAGCACCGGGACGAACCCACGCTGCCTCAGCTCCGCCACCACGAACCGTCCGGTGTGCCCGTATGCGCCGAACACCGCCACGGTCTGGTCCGATCCCATGAGTTCTCCCCCGTACTTGATTGATCCGCTGCGATCCGTTGTGGTCCGTCGCGGACATCCTGCCGAAGGCCGGCGCTGCCCCGCGCCTGTCCGGAATGCCATACCCCATACACTTCCGGACAGGACTGCTGTCGCGGTGGCCGTCGTCGACGGCATGCTGCATTTCGAGCTGGCCCTGGCGTGCGAGGTCTTCGGAGCCGACATGACCGGGGTGGCGGACGCCTGGTACCGCCTCTCGGTCTGCGGACCGAGCGCCGTGCGGGTCGGCCGCTTCCGGCTGGAACCCGACCACGGACTCGATCACCTCCGGCACGCCGACACCGTGATCGTCCCCGGCTGGGCCGACATCGGCCAGGACCCGCCGGCCGAGCTGATCGACGCGGTGCGCGCGGCCCACGGGGCAGGCGCACGCGTGGCCTCCCTGTGCACGGGTGCTTTCGTGCTGGCCGCCGCCGGGCTGCTCGACGGCAAGCGTGCGACCACGCACTGGGCGCACACCCGGGAACTGTCGGAGCGTCACCCCCGGGTGACGGTCGACCCGGACGTCCTCTACGTGGACAACGGCAGCGTGCTCACCTCCGCCGGCAAGGCCGCCGCCATGGACCTGTGCCTGCACCTCGTCCGGCTCGACCACGGCGCGTCGATCGCCAAGACGCTCGCCCGCCGCCTGGTCGTTCCTCCCCACCGGGACGGCGGCCAGGCCCAGTTCGTCACCACCCCCGTCCCCGCCCCGGGCAACCACCCGCTCGCCGAACTCCTTCCCTGGGCGATCCAGCGGCTGGACCACCCGCTCACCGTGGAGGACCTGGCCCGCCAGGCACGGATGAGCTCACGCAACCCGGGCCGCCGCTTCCGGGCGGTGACCGGCACCACCCCACTGCAGTGGCTGCTCGCCCAACGGATCCACCACGCACAGGAGTTGCTGGAGAACACCGACGACACCATCGACGCCATCGCGACGGCCGCCGGCATGGGCACCGCCACGACGCTTCGCCGCCACTTCGGCCGGACGGTGGGTGTCCCGCCGGACACCTACCGCCGCACCTTCCGCTCACGGACCCGCCCACGCCCGAACGACGGCGGACAACACCGCCAAGGCGAGCGATGAGAAGCAGGTAGCGAACGACCGGAGCCGCTCCGGCGGACGCAGAGGGCGGAGAACCTATTGTCTGTCTGTCCGGATCAGGACGTTGATGAGTCCGAACGGCGGAGGTGAGCCGCCTGGTCCTGCTCGACCGGGTTCCACTCCAGGCCGAGGCCGCCGACGAGGTCGTCCATGGCGTCGATCTCCGGGACGCGTCCGCCGTCGAGGCTGCGCTCGCGGGGGCGGACGCCGTGCTCCATCTGGGCGACGAGTCGCGCCACCTGGCGACTTGGCTCAGCCCGCGTGACGCCGTCGGCTTCTGCCGCGCCGCGCTCACGGCCCCGCTCTCCACGCGCTTCGCCACGGCGTACGCCGCCTCGGCCGACACGCGCCGCTTCTGGGAGCTCCCCGCGGAGTCCGAACTGGCCTACACGCCCATCGACGACGCCGAAACCTATGCGTCGCTCATCGCTGACGCCGACGTCCCTGCCGATCCCGAAGCCCCGCAGGCCGGCCCGTACGCCCTGCCCGAGTTCACATTGAGGCACCTCCGGCCCTGACTCGCCCTTGGCTCTCCGCTCGGGCGTTGCGGTGACCTCCGCGGGAGGCAGCGCCAACAATCGGGGGGTGAGTCCAGGACGGCTCCGCCGCCGTGACCACACCGGCCGGACCAAGATCACCTAGTCCCGTGACCGACGGTTACGGGACTGCCTTCAAGCGCGCTCATGAAGTCGGGCGGCGGCGCCATCGGCCGCGGCAGCCGTCTCCGCGCGGGCCACCACCCTCGACGGTGTGCGGTCGCGGTCCAGTACGCCCGCCGTGACCGCCACCGCGAGGCCCGCCACGGCCAGGACCGCGCCGACCAGGGCCGGGGACGTCCAGCCCCAGCCGGCCGCGATCGCCATCCCGCCCAGCCACGCGCCGCCCGCGTTGGCCAGGTTGAACGCGGAGTGGTTGGAGGCGGACGCCAGGGTCGGGGCGTCCTTGGCCTTGTTCATGACGAGCATCTGCAACGGCGTCGTCGTCATGAAGCCGACCCCGCCCAGCAGCACCACCATCACCAGCGCGGCCCACTGCACATGGGCGGCGAACGGGAAGACCACCAGGACGACCGCGAGCGCGCCCAGCGATCCGTACAGGGTCGGACGCAGCGCCCGGTCCGTGAGCGGGCCGGCGGCGAGCGCGCCCAGGGTCATGCCGATGCCGAAGAGCGCCAGCACCAGCGTCACGGAGGACTCGCCGAAGCCCATCGCCTCGGTCGTCATCGCCGACAGGTAGGAGTACACGGCGAAGACCCCGGCGAAGCCGAAGACGGCGGTGAGCAGTCCGAGCAGCACCTGCCGGTTGCCCAGGGCCCGCAGCTCGTGGCGGACGTCGCGGTGCGCCTCGACCGGGATCCGCGGGACGAGCCGCGCGAGCGCGGCCATCGCGCACAGCCCGATCACCGCGACCACCAGGAACGTGGCCCGCCAGCCGAGGTGCTGGCCGAGCAGGGTGGCGGCGGGCACGCCGACGATGTTGGCGACGGTCAGGCCGAGGAACATCGTCGCCACGGCCCGTGCCTGGCGCCCGTCCGCGACCAGCCGGGTGGCGACGACCGCGCCGACGCCGAAGAACGCGCCGTGCGGCAGCCCGGCCAGGACGCGCCCCGCGAGCAGCCAGCCGAAGCCGGGAGCGAGCGCGGAGGCGAGGTTGCCGACGGTGAAGAGCGCCATCAGCAGCAGGAGCATCCGCTTGCGCGGGATGCGGGAGCCGAGGGCGGTGAGCAGTGGGGCGCCGAGCACCACACCGATCGCGTAGGCCGACACGAGATAGCCCGCCGTGGGGACGGAGGTGCCGAGATCGTCCGCGACATCGGGCAGCAGGCCCATCATCACGAACTCCGTGGTACCGATGCCGAAGGCGCTCACCGCGAGAGCGAGCAGAGCCAGAGGCATGAGGAGAGACCTTTCCGGAGGGAGCCCCGTCCGCCGCGACGGCGGGGCCGGTCGCGGCACGGGGCGCAGGAGGGAGCCGGGGCATGGCGGCGCTGCCGGGCGTGGGCGCCGGAGCACTCAGCGGCGGACCGGCTCCATCGCCGGTCGGCCTCGGTCCCTGATCGGAACAAATACTCTCAGATGGTCTATGCCACGAGGTAAACGGCCGGGGGAGGCCCGTAAACAGCGCGTGACGTCAGAGCTCGCGATGCCAGAGCTCGTGACGTCGGAGCTGATGCCGGCGCGTGCCGTCAGAGCTTGACGCTGGCCGCGATCGGGAGGTGGTCGCTGTCCGTCGCGGGGAGCGTCCAGGACGACACCGGGTCGACGCCCTTCACCATGATCTGGTCGATGCGGGCCATCGGGAACGAGGCGGGCCAGCTGAATCCGAAGCCGTCACCGGCCGCGCCCTGGGTGGAGCGCATCTGGGCGGTGACCGCGTTGAGCGAGCGGTCGTTCATGGTGCCGTTGAGATCGCCGAGCAGGACGACCCGGTCGAGCCGTTCGTCCGAGATGGCCTCACCGAGTGCGTCCGCGCTCTGGTCGCGCTGGTTCGCGGTGAATCCGGCGTGCAGCTTGACCCGTACCGAGGGCAGGTGCGCGACGACGAAGCCGACCTGGCCCTTGGGCGTGGCGACGGTGGTCCGCATGGCCCGGACCCAGCCCATCTTGATGTCCACCGGGCGGGTGTCGCTGATCGGGTACTTGCTCCACAGGCCGACGGTCCCCTGGACCGAGTGGTACGGGAAGCGGCCGGCGAGCGCCGATTCGTACGTTTTCACCTGACCGGCGGGCAGTTCCTGGAGGGCGATGACGTCGGCGCCGGAGCCGGCGACCTGCTGGGCGGTGCCCGAGGGGTCGGCGTTGTCCGCGTTGACGTTGTGGGTGGCGACGGTGAGATCGCCGCCCCCGCCCGACTTGTCGGTGAGCAGACCGCCGAACACGTTGAACCAGACCACGATCGGGAGCAGCAGCACGATCAGGGCCGTCGCGGAGCGCCGCACCAGGCCCAGCACGAGCAGGACCGGTACGAAGACGGCGATCCACGGCAGGAACGTCTCGGTGAGGCTGCCCAGGTTGCCGACGGCGTTCGGAATGTGGGAGTGGAGGAGCATCACGATGGTCAGCAGGGCCGAGCAGCCGGCCAGGACGATCCCGCGCCGCCAGATGCCCCGGTCCCGGACCAGTCTGTCGCGCAGGTCCCGGAAACGGGATCCGGATCCGGAGGGCTGCGGTCCCCCGCCACCGTTCCCGGTGTCCGCCCTGTACGCCTGCACCATCGCGCTGTCCTCACTGCCTTGCCGTGCACATCGCCGCGCCAACGACCCTAGGCGATGAACGATGCGTTTCCCGCCGTCGACGACGGCCGTACTGCCAGCAGGACGAACGAGGGGGTGCGGTGGGTTCCGGCCGGGGGCGGCTTGTGGGGGCTTGTGCGGGCTTGTGCGGGCTTGTGACAGAACGATCACACGCGCGGGGGTCCGGGCGCGTCAGCCGTGGCCTGCGGCTTCGCCGGGTCCGGTGCCGGCGGCCGCGGCCCGACGCCCTCGACCAGCAGCTGGATGATGCGGTCGGCGAGGTCCTCGGGCAACGGCGCGTCCGGCCGGTGGATGGTGCGTACGAGCATGGGGCCGACGAACAGGTCGTCCATCAGCTCCACGTCCGTGTCGCCGCGCAGTTCGCCGGTTTCGACGGCTCGCCGGACGGCCGCGAGCATCGCGACGCGGCGCGGCGCTATCACGGTGCACTGGTACTCGGCCCAGAGCCGGGGATGGCTCTTCATCTGGGCGAAGACGTTGTGCAGCAGTACGGAGGAACGCTGGGCCAGGCCGCGCCTGCGCATCGACTCCAGCAGGACGCGCAGATCACCGAGCCCGCCGGTGCCGGAGACATCGGGCTCCGGGGGCTCGATGTCGCGCAGGACGTCGACGAAGAGCTCCTCCTTGTCGGTCCAGCGCCGGTAGATGGTGGCCTTGCCGACTCCGGCGGTGCGGGCGATCCGCTCGATGGACAGGCCGGCGAGGGGTTCGCCGGCCTCCAGGAGTTCGACGACGGCGTCCAGGATGGCCCGCTCGGCCGCCGCGCTGCGCGGGCGGCCGCGGCGGGGCTCCTGGTCGTCGCCGGAACCGGAGCCGGAGCCGCGGTCCCGGTCGCCCGGAGCCCGCTCGTCCCGGTCCGATGCCTGAGCCTGCACGTGAAACCACCTTTCGCCGCCCCCGATTCTCCCCGAACGGACGGCACCCGGCAGCATCCGGCCGGATCGGGCACCCGCCGAGTCCGTCAGCCGGGCGCCGTCAGCCGTACGGGGCCGCCCGCGTCACCGTGCCGCGGGCGCGGGCACCGTCGGCTCGTCGTGCGTGCCGCCCGGCGTGGGCGGCTGCGCGGCGGGCGTCCTGCCCGGCAGGAACAGCGCGACCACGATCGCCCCGACCAGGGCGACGAAGGCCGAGCTGATGGCCGTGACGTGCATGGCGCTCAGGAAGGCGTCGTGCGCGGCGGCGACCAGCGGGGCGCCCGCGGGTCCCATCTTCTCCGCGATGCCGAGCGTCGCCTCGATCGACTCCGCCGCGGTGTCCCTGGCCGCGGCCGGGAGCGCACCGAGGTGCCCCTCGATGTCACCGCGGTAGACGGCGGACAGCACCGATCCGAGGACGGCGATCCCGAGCGCGCCGCCGACCTGCCGGAACGTGTTGTTGACGGCCGAGCCGGAGCCGGCCTTCTCGCGCGGCAGGGCCTGCATCACGGCGACGGTGACCGGCGGCATCACGTGGGCCATGCCCGTGCCCTGCACGAAGAAGACCACGCACATCAGCCAGACGGGGGTGTCGGCGTCGAACAGCGCGAACGCCGCCAGCCCGGCCGCGACCAGCAGCATGCCGACGGTGCACACCGCACGGGCGCCGAACCGCGCGACGACCAGCCGGGCCCTGGGCGCGAAGACCATCTGGGCGATGGCCAGCGGCAGGATCAGCAGCCCGGACTGCAGGGCGCTCCAGCCCCGCACGCTCTGCATGTAGAAGGCGGAGAAGAACGTCACGCCCATCAGCGCGAAGAAGACCAGCGCGATGGCGGCGACGGCGGCAGAGAAGGCCGGCTTCCTGAAGTACGTGATGTCGATGGCCGGGCTGCTGCTGCGCTTCTCGTGGAGGACGAACACCACCAGGACGGCCAATCCGCCGATGACCGGCAGGAGCACGGAGACATCGGTGAAGTCGGCCAGCTCGCCGCCGCGGATGATGCCGTACACCAGCAGCACCAGGCCGATGATGGAAAGCGCCACACCGATCGGGTCGAGACGGCCCGGCTTCGGGTCCCTTGAGTCCGGTACGAGCACCGCCATCGCGATCAGCGCGATGACCACCACGGGGACGTTGACCAGGAAGATCGAGCCCCACCAGAAGTGTTCGAGGAGCAGCCCGCCGGTGATCGGGCCGATCGCGATGCCGAGGCCGACGCTGCCGGCCCAGATGCCGATGGCCTTGGGCTGCTCGTCGCGCTCGAAGACGTTCATCAGGACGGCGAGGGTGGCCGGCATCACGAACGCGGCGCCGAAGCCCATCACGGCACGCCAGGCGACGAGTTCGCCCGGCGAACCGGACATGGCGGCGAAGGCCGAGCCGATGCCGAAGAGCACGATGCCGAAGAGCAGCACCTTCTTGCGCCCGAGGCGGTCGCCGAGCAGGCCCGCGGTGAAGAGCAGTCCGGCGAAGACGAGGGTGTAGGAGTTGATCGCCCACTCCAGCTCGCTCTGGGTGGCCCCCAGTCCGGTGGGTGCGGGGGAAGCGATCGTCTTGACGGCGACGTTCAGGATCGAGTTGTCCAGCACCACGATGAGCAGGCTGAACATCAGGACAACGAGGATCGCCCAGCGGCGGCGGTGGACCGCCTCCGGGACCTGGGGCACAACGGCGGGAGCGCCGGACGGTATGGACATGGCCCAGAGCCTAACCTCATTACGATACGAGACCGTCTCGTATTGGAAAGTCTTTACCGGGCGGGAACCCGCCACCGCCGTACCGCCGTACTGGCTGGGGTCTTTCGTTTGGATCAGGCTGGATCACGGAGCGGGGGCCGGTGCCGTGCATCGCAAGGCGGAGGAGGGAGTCAGGGCGGAGTCATGGCGACCGACGACAACGCCGCGAGGTGCGGCACCGGCCCCCGCGAGCCCAGCCTGATCCAAACGAGAGGCCCCAGGTGCGCGGGCCCACTTCCCGTGACCGGCTCCGGGATGCCACCATGGAAGGGATCCGGGGACGCCGTCAGGGTGCCTCGAGATGACGAAGGAGCCGTTGGCAATGTCGCTTCAGGCTGCGCAGAACCAGTCCGCCACACCCCCCGCGGGAGCCCCCACCGACAGCAGCAAGGCGCTGTACGGAGGCAAGAGCAACCGCCGCGTCACCGTCCACGACATCGCCGCCGCCACCGAACGCGGCGAGAAGTGGCCCATGCTCACCGCCTATGACGCGATGACCGCGTCCGTCTTCGACGAGGCCGGCATCCCGGTCATGCTCGTCGGCGACTCGATGGGCAACTGTCACCTCGGCTACGAGACCACCGTGCCCGTCACGATGGACGAGATCGCCATCCTCTCCGCCGCCGTCGTACGGGGCACCAAGCGCGCCCTCGTCGTCGCCGACCTGCCCTTCGGGGCGTACCAGGAGGGCCCTGTCCAGGCCCTGCGCAACGCCACCCGGCTGATCAAGGAGTCCGGGGTCGGCGCGGTCAAGCTGGAGGGCGGCGAGCGCAGCCACGAGCAGATCAAGCTGCTGGTCGGCGCCGGTATCCCGGTCATGGCCCACATCGGCCTGACCCCGCAGTCCGTCAACGCGATGGGCTACCGGGTGCAGGGCCGCGGCGAGGAGGCCGCCCAGCAGATGCTGCGCGACGCCAAGGCCGTGCAGGACGCGGGCGCGTTCGCCGTCGTCCTGGAACTCGTACCGGCCGAGCTGGCCGCCGAGGTCACCCGCACCCTGCACATCCCGACCGTCGGCATCGGCGCCGGTCCCGACACCGACGCACAGGTGCTGGTCTACACCGACATGGTCGGGCTGACCGGCGGCAAGGTGCCGCGCTTCACCAAGCAGTACGCCGACCTGCGCCAGATCCTCGGCGACGCCGCGAAGGCGTACGCGGACGAGGTCGTCGGCGGCACCTTCCCCGCGCCGGAGCACACCTTCCACTGACCGGACCCCACCGGCCGGACGACCACTGCCGGCACCACCGACAGCCCGCCGACTTCCCCCATCGGCGGGCTGTCGGCCTGCTGTCGGCGGCCTGTCGGTGGCGGCTGTTCTGATAGTGGGCATGACGCGAATCGACAAGAACCCCAGGAGCGGCGGGAACGCCGTCGAGGTACGGGGACTGGTCAAGCACTACGGCTCGACCAAGGCTCTGGACGGCGTGGACCTCGACGTGCGCGAGGGCACCGTCCTTGGAGTGCTCGGCCCCAACGGCGCCGGCAAGACCACTCTCGTACGCTGCCTGTCCACCCTGATCCTGCCCGACGCCGGACACGCGGTCGTGGCGGGCTACGACGTGGTGAAGCAGCCCCGCCAGCTGCGCCGCACCATCGGTCTGACCGGGCAGTACGCCTCGGTCGACGAGAAGCTCTCCGGCTGGGAGAACCTCTACATGATCGGGCGGCTGCTCGACCTGCCGCGCAAGAAGGCCCGGTCCCGCGCCGACGAGCTGCTGGAGCGCTTCTCGCTCACCGACGCGGCGAAGAAGGCCGCCATGGACTACTCCGGCGGCATGCGGCGCCGGCTGGACCTGGCCGCATCCATGATCGGCAGCCCGTCCGTGCTCTATCTGGACGAGCCGACGACGGGGCTCGACCCCCGTACCCGTAACGAGGTCTGGGACGAGGTGCAGAGGATGGTCGCGGAGGGGGCGACCGTGCTGCTCACCACCCAGTACATGGAAGAGGCCGAACAGCTCGCCGGCGAACTCACCGTCATCGACCACGGCAGGATCATCGCGCGTGGCGGTGTCGACGAGCTGAAGGCCAGGGTCGGCGGCCGCACCCTGCAGATCCGGCCCTCGGACCCGTCCGAACTGGCCGCGATGGCCCAGGCGCTGCGGGAGGCCGGTCTCGACGGGGTCGCGGGCGCGCAGGCTGTCCCGGACGAGGGGCTCCTGTACGTACCGATCCTCAGCGACGAGCAGCTCACCGCCGTCATCGGCCTGCTCGGCACCCGGGGCTTCTCGCTGGCGCACGTCGCCACCGCGCTGCCCAGCCTGGACGAGGTGTTCCTCGCCATCACGGGCGAGAAGACCTCCGCCCCCACCGACACGATCCACGAGGAGGTCGCGGCATGAGCACGACGACTCTGAAGCCGGCCCCCGCCGGTTCGGCCGGTACCGCCCCGGCGAAGCCGCTCCACGACGAGGGCCGGATCGGGCTACGTGGCAACATGCGGCACATCGGGGCACTGATGCGGCGCAACCTGCTCCAGATCAAGAAGGATCCGGAGTCGATGTTCGATGTGCTCCTGATGCCCATCGTCTTCACCCTGCTGTTCGTGTACGTCTTCGGCGGGTCCGTCGGCGCGAGCCTGGGCGGTGACCGGCAGACCTACATCAACTACGTCATACCCGGTCTGATGGCGATGATGGGCATGAACATCGCGACCGCGGTCGGCACCGGTGTCAACGACGACTTCCACAAGGGGGTCATGGACCGGTTCCGCACGATGCCGATCGCCCGCTCGTCGGTGCTCATCGCGAAGATCGTGGTCGAGCTGGGCCGGATGATGGTCGCCACGGCGATCCTGCTGGGCATGGGCTTCGCGCTCGGGCTCCAGGTGAGTTCGGTGCCCGGCCTGCTGGCCGCGGTGGTGCTGTCGGCGGCGTTCGGCGCCGCGATCATGTGGATCTTCATCCTGCTCGGGCTGTCCCTCAAGACGCCCCAGTCGGTTCAGGCGATGGGATTCCTCATCTTGATGCCTCTTCAGTTCGGATCCTCGATCTTCGCCCCGCCGACCACGATGCCCGGCTGGCTCAAGACCTTCACCGACTACAACCCGCTGTCCAACCTGGCCGACGCGGCGCGTGGCCTGATGACCGGCGGGCCGCTCGGCCACTCCGTGTGGATGACCCTCGTCTGGGCCGTGGGCATCACCGCGATCACGGCCCCGCTGGCGGTCTCGAAGTTCCGCAAGCGGACCTGACCGGGGAGCCGGGCGGTCTCAGTCCCGGTACGGCTCGACGAGGGCGGTGGCCTCCTTCAGGGAGAGGCTGCCGCCCTCGGCGTACGCCCTCTCGAAGGCGGTGTCCCCGAGAACGGCACGGGCCAGTTCCCCGGCCGCCGTGCAGTTCTCCCGCTCGATCGACGTCGGCACATGACCGGCGGGCAGCAGGCCCCGGCAGGCGCCCAGCAGCCGCGCCGCGACGGCGGCCCGGCGGTCCCCGCCGAGTCCGCCCAGCGCCCGCGCGGCGCCGACCAGGTGGGTCACGGCCATCTGCGGCGCCACCATCTGCGCGAGCGGGTCGCCGGCGCGTGCCAGCGAGCGCAGGCTCCCGGTCAGGGCGTCCGCGTACCGCCCGTCCAGGTTGTCCAGCCAGGCCACACCGCCCAGCACGAATCCGTCGAAGACCGCCCGGGTCTCCGAATGGAACTCCTCGCGCAGGGCGGCGAAGTGTTCGCGGGCCTCTGCGGTGCGGCCGGACCGGCCCAGCCACATGGCCAGGAAGAGCCGGGCGAACGACCTCGCGCCATGAACCGCGTACCGGGCCTCGGCGAGCACCTCCCGCAGGATCGCCTCGCCCTCCTCGCCGCGGCCGAGCTCGGTCAGTACGGAGGCGTACCGGGTGCGGAGCACCAGCACCTGGGCGTGGGCGCCGAGCTTCTCCGCGTATCCGACGGCGGCCAGGTAGTCATCGGCCGCCCGGGTGTAGTCGCCGGTCTTCTCGTTGGCCTCGCCGCGCGAGGAGAGCGCCTCGGCCGTGCCCCAGTCGTCCCCGAGGCGGCGGAACACCTCCAGGCTCTCGTCGGCGTCCACCCGTGCCTCGCCCGACCAGTCGGGCCGGTTGGCCAGCACGTTGGCGCGCATCTGGAGCGCTGCCGCCAGCTCCCACTCGTAGCCGAACCCCCGTGCGGCCAGAACCGTTTCGTCCAGCATCGCGCGCAGGCCGCCGATGTCGCCGGTGAGCAGGACCGCGAAGAACCACAGCGATGCCGGGGCACGGCAGGTCTGCGGCTGGCCGGCCCGGTAGGTGGCGGCGATGACACGCAGCCGCTCCATGCTCTCGGGGCTCACCAACTCGTCCATCGCGGGGTCCATGCTGACCAGCTGGACCAGCGCGACCTGGCGCCGCGCCTCCTGGAGCAGCTCGGGGCCCATCGGCGGGGGCGCGTCGATGCAGCGTTCGTGGAGGGACGGCGCGGGGCCGGCCGGCGGGGCGAACGGATCGGGGCCGAGCGCGGAGGCGGCTTCGGCCCACTGCAGGCCGTCGGCGCGCAGATCGCGTATCTGCCAGAACCAGGAGAGCGAGATCACCATGCACAGCGCCTCCTGCTCGTCGCGGGCGGCGACGGCGTGGCGCAGGGCGGTGCGCAGGTTCTCGTACTCGCGCTGGAGCAGTTCGATGGCGGCCAGCTGTCCGGGGCCCCGGAGTTCGGGGTCGGTGGTACGGGCCAGCTCCCGGAAGAACACCAGGTGCTGCCGTTCGACGGATTCCCGCTCCCCCGCCTCGTCGAGCCGTTCGGCGGCGTACTCACCGACGGTCTCCAGGAGGCGGTAGCGCATCCCGCCGTCCGCGGCGGGCGCGGCGACGACGAGGGACTTGTCGACGAGCGAGCCGAGCACCGCGGCGACGTCGTGCGCGTCCTGTGGCCGGTCCGCGCAGACCGCCTCGGCGGCGGCGAGGGTCCAGCCGCCGGAGAACGCCGACAGCCGCCGCAGGGCGGTGCGTTCGTCCTCGTCCAGGAGGTCCCAGGACCAGTCGACGACGGCCCGCAGGGTCTGCTGGCGCGGCAGTACGGTCCGGCTGCCGCCGGTCAGCAGACGGAACCGGTCGTCGAGCCGGTCGGCGATCTGGCGCGGGGTGAGCATCCGGAGCCGGGCGGCGGCGAGCTCGATGGCGAGCGGCAGCCCGTCCAGGCGGCGGCAGATCTCGGCGGCGGCCGCCGCCGTCCGCTCGTCCGCGTCGACCCGGAAGCCGGACAGTGCGGCGGCGCCGCGGTCCGCGAACAGGCGCAGCGCCATCGGGTCGGGCAGCGGGTCGACGGTCCGGACGAACTCGCCCGGTACGCCGAGGGGTTCACGGCTGGTCGCGAGAACGGTGAGCTCCGGGCAGCGGGCCAGCAGGTGGTCGGTGAGGGCGGCGGCGGCCTCGATGACGTGCTCGCAGTTGTCCAGGAGCAGCAGCATGCGGCGCCCGGAGCAGTGTTCGGTGAGCCGGGCGAGCGGTTCGGCTCCCCCGCCCCGTTCGACGGCCCGGAGCTCCTCGGCGCCCGCACCGCGCAGCACGGTCTCACGGCCGCCGAGCGCGGTGAGGACGGCCTCCGGCACCGACTCGGGGTCGTCGACCGGTGCGAGCTCGGCCATCCAGACCCCGTCCGGCCAGGTGGCGGGATCGACGGATTCGGCGGCCTCCTGGGAGAGCCGGGTCTTGCCGGCGCCACCGGGGCCGAGCAGGGTGACGAGACGGGCGCCGGAGAGGTCGCCGCGCAGGGTGTCGATGTCGCTCTCGCGCCCGACGAAGCTGGTGAGCCTGACCCGGAGATTGCCGGGCCGGGCGCGGGCGGGGCGGCCGTTCGGGGGTGCGGGTATCACCGGGTGGGCCGGTTCCTGGCGCAGGAGTTCGGCGTACAGCGCACCGAGTTCGGCGCCCGGGTCGGTGCCGAGCCGGTCGGCGAGCACGGTGCGCACCTCCTCGTACGCGGCCAGCGCCTGGGCGGTGCGTCCGGCGTCGCGCAGGGCTCGCAGCCGCAGCGCCTGGAGCGGTTCGTCGATGGGGTGCTCGCCGCAGAGCGCGGCCAGCTCCGGCAGCACCTGCTCGGCCCGGCCGAGGGCGAGCAGGGCGGTGAGGCGGGTGCGGCGGGCGTCGAGCCGGCGGGCCGTCCAGCGGGCCGCTTCGGCGTGCCGGTCGGGGAGATCGGCGAGGACCGGTCCGCGCCACAGGTCCAGCGCGTCGTCGAGGAGCGTCACGGCCTTCGCCGGATCGCCCTCCTCCAGGGCCCGTGCCCCCTCCCCCGCGAGGCGCTCGAAGCGGTACAGATCGACGGTGTCCGGTCCGGCGGCCAGCCGGTAGCCGTTCTCCGCCGAGGCGACCGCCGCATGGCCGAGCGCCCGCCGGAGCCGTCCCACGAGTGCCTGCAGGGCACCCGGCGCGTCGGCGGGCGGGTCCCCGTCCCACACCTCGTCGACGAGCACGGCCGCGGACACCGGCCGGCCGGCCCGCAGCGCGAGAACGGTGAGCAGGGCGCGCAGCCGCGCCCCGCCGACGGCGACGGCCGTGCCGTCGTCGCGGAGTGCCTGGGTGGTACCGAGGATCCTGTAGCGCACGCGCCTATTCTCCGTGACCGGGGCCGGGTGCGGGACCGCGGCCCGGCCGTATGAGCGCGGGCCGTCCGCCGTACTGCCCGTCATGCCCCCACCCTCCACGGAACCACCGGCAGGATGCCAGACGTTTTGGCCGTGTCGCCTGTACGGTCGGGGCTCGCCGCCCGCCCGCTCCCGTTCCTCCCGCAGCCACCAGGAGCCGCCGATGACCAACGCAACAGCGCGCAGCGACCGGCGGATCAGCCCGGTCTTCCTCGGAATCGCAGCCGTCGCGGCGGTGTCCGGCTGGGCCGTGTGGACGGACTTCGCCGGTCAGCCCGGGTTCGCCACGTTCCTCTTCGTCACGGCGGCGTGGGTCGTGTCCCTCTGCCTCCACGAGTACGCCCACGCCAGGACCGCGCTGCACAGCGGCGACATCTCCATCGGCGCCAAGGGATATCTCACGCTCAATCCCCTCCGCTACACCCACGCCCTGCTGAGCATCGTGCTGCCGGTGCTGTTCGTGATCATGGGCGGGATCGGCCTGCCGGGTGGTGCGGTCTTCATCGAGCGCGGCCGGATCCGCGGCCGCTGGCGGCACAGCCTGATCTCGGCGGCGGGCCCGCTGACCAATGTGCTGTTCGCGATCGTGTGCACGGCGCCGTTCTGGCTGGGCGCGCTGGACGGCGTCCCGGCCGCCTTCCGGTACGCGCTGGGCTTTCTGGCGCTGCTCCAGGTGACGGCCGCGATCCTGAACTCCGTACCGGTGCCGGGTCTGGACGGCTACGGGGTGATCGAGCCCTGGCTCTCGCACTCGGTGCGCCGCCAGGTGGAGCCGTTCGCCCCGTTCGGGCTGATCGCGGTCTTCGCCCTGCTGTGGGTTCCGGGGGTGAACGCGGTGTTCTTCGACGCGGTCGACGCGCTGCTGCGGTCGCTCGGCGTCAGCGACTTCGACACGTACTGCGGTCTCGACGCCTACCGGTTCTGGCAGGCCCCGAGTGCCTACTGCTAGGCGGCAGTGCCGGTGGCGCGCCGCCGGCGCAGGTAGTACCAGGCCATGTTGGACGAGAGGCCGATCATGAGCACCCAGACGACGCCGAGCGGCCAGCTGCCCCGCACGAAGGAGATCACGGCCGCGGCGACGGCCAGGACGCAGACGGCTACGGCGTAGAGAGCGAGGCGGGGCATGGGGACGGCTCCTGTCGGGGGATGGCGCGCGGTCCCGTCCAGTGTCCCCCATGCCTCCGGCCGCTCCGATCGGGGTACGGCCCGCCAAGGTGCGGCTCACACGTCGGTGGTGCGCAGCCCCGCGTGTGCCTTGTAGCGGCGGTTGACCGAGATCAGGTTGGCGACCAGCGACTCGACCTGGTGGGCGTTGCGCAGCCGCCCGGCGAAGATGCCGCGCATTCCGGGGATCCGGCCGGCCAGCGCCTGGACGAGGTCGGTGTCGGCGCGGGCCTCGCCCAGCACCAGCACATCGGTGTCGATCTCCTCGATCGCCGCGTCCTGGAGCAGCACGGCCGAGAGGTGGTGGAAGGCGGCGGTGACCCGGGACTCCGGCAGCAGGGCGGCGGCCTGCTCGGCGGCGCTGCCCTCCTCGGGCTTCAGCGCGTAGGCGCCCTTCTTGTCGAAGCCGAGCGGGTTGACGCAGTCGATGACGAGCTTCCCGGCGAGTTCCTCGCGCAGCGACTCCAGGGTCTTGGCGTGCCCGTCCCACGGCACGGCGACGATCACGACGTCGCTGTCGCGGGCGCACGCGGCGTTGTCCGCGCCCCGGACGCCGTGGCCGATCTCCTCGGCGGCGGCCTGTGCGCGGTCGGCCGCGCGGGAGCCGATGACGACCTGCTGTCCGGCGCGGGCGAACCGGTAGGCGAGTCCGCGGCCCTGCGGGCCGGTGCCGCCGAGTACGCCGACGGTCAGGCCGGACACGTCGGGTAGGTCCCAGGGGTCCTTGGCCGGGGGCTTGGGCGCGCTGCCGCTGTCATTCGTAGTCATGGCCCCGACAGTACTTCCAGGCGGGGAAGGGCCGCCCCGTCGCCGGACCGCGATCCGGATCACGTTTCCGGCCCCGCACGTCCCCGGCCCCGGCACGTCCCCGGCCCCGTTCGGATGCCCCGGCCCCGTTCGGATGATTCCGCGGCCGTTCCCCCGCGCGGGAGCCTGCGTGTGGTGCAGGATGCCGGGCCATGGATGCCGTACGGGTGGCGCTGCTGCGTGAGGTGCTCGCCGGGACCGAGTGGCCGGCCGCCACCCGGCGGTTCGCCGGGGCGCTGCGCTCGTCCGTCGTTCCGCACGGCGGCGGGCTGCTGCTGGTGGGGACCGAGGTGTACGAGCCGTGGCACCTGGCGGCGCATCTGGTCGACGAGTCGGCGTGGTCGGGGCTGCCCGAGCTGGCTCCCACGCTGGTGCGTCACCGGGTGGAGCCCGGGGACCCGGCCCACCTGGCTGTCGGCCTGGGCCGGATCGAGGCGGCCGGGCGGGGCGAGACCCTGCTCGTGGTGGTGCCGGAGTCGCCTGGCGAGGGCCTGCTGGCGCGGGTGCACGACGCCCGCCGGGCCGGCGCGACGGTGCTCTCGCTGGACAACGGCGATCCGGAGGTCCGGGGCCTGGCCCATGAGGCGCTGTCCGTGGCGGGCGGCGACGACGTGGACCTGGACACGGTCCAGCACCTGGTCAGCGCGGCGGCCGGGGAGAACGGCGCACCCGTGCGGCGTGGCCGGCGGCGTTTCCGCGACCGGCTGTCCCGGCTCGCCGACCAGCTGACGGCTCCCCCGCCACCGCGCTGGTGACAGGAGGCCGCCTTCTTCCCAGGGGCGGTCCCGCGGTTTCGAAAACACATTTGCACCGGGCACGTATCCCGGCGGACCATGACCGCTCGTGACCTCTCGTCCCTCGCTCGCCGCCAGGCTGGCCGCGCTTCTTCCCGACCTCTCGCCCTGGCGTTCCTCGGCGGACTTCCGGCTGCTGTGGGTGCAGGGGCTCGTCACCTTCTTCGGCAGCTCCATGGCGCTGATCGCGCTGCCCCTCCAGATCAAGGACCTCACCGGGTCCCCGCTCGCCGTCGGTGCCATGGGAGCGGTGGAGCTGGTGCCGCTGGTCGTGTTCGGCCTCTACGGCGGTGCGCTCGCCGACGCCGTGGACCGCCGCAAGGTCATCCTGGCCACCGAGGCGGGGCTCGGACTGCTCGCGCTCGTCCTGCTGGTGAACGCCGCCCTGCCCGACCCGATGCTGTGGCCGCTCTACGTGGTCGCGGGCGGGGTCTCCGCGCTCTCCGGTCTCCAGCGGCCCGCGCTGGACTCGCTGATGGCCCGGATCGTGCCGCACGACCAGCTCGCCGCGGCCGCCGCGCTGAACTCGCTGCGGTGGCAGTTCGGCGCGATCATGGGTCCTTCGCTGGCCGGTGTGGTGGTGGCGTACGCCGGGCACGCCACGGCCTACACGGTCACCGTCGTCACGTTCACCGTCTCCGTGGTCCTGTGCCGCCGGCTCGCGCCCGCACCGCCCGTGGAGGCGGGGCAGAGACCGTCGCTGCGCGGTATCGCGGAGGGCGCGCGCTACGCCTGGAGCCGTCCCGTACTGCTGGGGACGTACGCCATCGACATGGCGGCGATGTTCTTCGCCTTCCCGAACGCGATCTTCCCGTTCCTCAGCGACGAACTGGACGCCGAGTGGTCGCTGGGCCTGATGTATGCGGCGGGGTCGGTCGGGTCGCTGATGCTGGGACTGACCAGCGGATGGACCGCAGGGGTGCGCAGACACGGACTGTTCGTGGTGTCCGGTGCCGCCGTCTGGGGGCTCGCCATCGCGGCGGCGGGCTGGTTCGGCAACGTGTGGCTGGTGCTGGTCTGCCTGGCCGTGGCGGGCGCGGGCGACATGCTCAGCGGGCTGGGCCGCTCCACCATCTGGAACCAGACCATCCCGGAGGAGCTGCGGGGCCGGCTGGCGGGCATCGAGGTGCTCTCGTACAGTGTCGGCCCGCAGCTGGGCCAGGTGCGGGCCGGCGGCATGGCGGGGTGGACGGGGACCCGGTCCGCGGTCTGGTCCGGCGGAGTGGCGTGCGTGGCCTCGGTGGCGCTGCTGGCGGCGGCGCTCCCGAAGCTGCTGACGTACGACTCCGCGACGGACGAGGACGCGCTGCGCAGGCGGGCGGCGCGGAACGAGGAGGGCCCGGTGGCCACCGCCACCGGCTGAGCCCCGCCGCGCCGTGCCTCAAGCCGCCGTGCCCCGGGCCCGCGCCCTCAGCCGCTCGGGCTCTCGTCCGGTCCCTGGCGGTCGTGCCACTTGGGGTCGGTCTCCCACTCCAGGTTCCGCTCCTGCGCGGTCTCCATGGCGTGCTGGGCCTCCTGGCGGGAGGCGTACGGGCCGAAGCGGTCCTTGGCGGGGCACTCGGGGCCCTCCTCGACCTTCTTGTGCTCCAGGCAGTAGAACCACTCGCCGGGCTTGCCGACCGTGCGCTTCTTGAACAGGGCCATCGTCGACTCCTTTCCTCGGTGCCATGCTGCCCCATACACGCTGGGTACGATCTGATCCGCTCCCTATCGCGCACCCGGTCGTCAGGCCCTGCCCTAAACTCGCTGGCATGTCTGGCCAGTCGCTGCTTGTACCAGGGGAGCTCACTCCCGTCCGTTCCGTGCCCGGAAACATCCGGCGCCCCGAGTATGTGGGCAAGCCCGCTCCGACGCCGTACACCGGCCCGGAGATCCAGGACGCCGAGACCGTGGAGCGCATGCGCGTCGCGGGGCGGATCGCCGCGCAGGCGATGGGTGAGGCCGCGAAGCTCATCGCCCCGGGCGTCACCACGGACGAACTCGACCGGGTCGCCCATGAGTTCATGTGCGATCACGGCGCCTATCCGTCGACGCTGGGCTACCGGGGCTTCCCCAAGTCGCTCTGCACCTCGCTCAACGAGGTGATCTGCCACGGCATCCCGGACTCGACGGTGCTGCGCGACGGCGACATCGTGAACCTCGATGTGACGGCGTACATCAACGGGGTGCACGGCGACAACAACGCCACCTACCTCTGCGGTGACGTCGACGAGGAGTCGCGGCTGCTCGTGGAGCGCACCGAGGAGTCGCTGAGGCGGGCGATCAAGGCGGTCCGGCCGGGCCGCCAGGTGAACGTGATCGGGCGGGTCATCGAGTCGTACGCGAAGCGCTTCGGGTACGGGGTGGTACGGGACTTCACCGGGCACGGGATCAATTCCTCGTTCCACTCCGGCCTGATCATTCCGCACTACGACAGCGAGCACGCCACCACCGTGATGAAGCCGGGCATGACGTTCACCATCGAGCCGATGCTGACGCTCGGGACCCATGCCTACGACATGTGGGACGACGGCTGGACCGTGGTGACGAAGGACCGCAAGCGCACCGCGCAGTTCGAGCACACGCTGGTGGTGACGGAGACGGGGGCCGAGATCCTCACGCTCCCGTAGCCGCACCGTCCCCCCTCCTCTCCCCTGTACGAAGAACGGCCGTCCCCTCGGGCGGCCGTTCTTCGTGCTTCCGTTCCTTCGCGCATCCGTGTGTCCGGGCCGGATCGGGGTACGGTTTTACCGACAGAGCGTCGGGAAGCAGTTGACTTAGGTAAGCCTAAGTAGGAAGATCGGGACATCGGACCGCGCCGCGGTACACAGCCGCGGCGGGACGATCTCCGTCTCTTTCTGGACTTCCCGTCCCCCTTGGTCCCCGGAGGCCCGCCTTGGACGCAACCGTCACCGCCACACCCTTCTCCACGCTGATCCGTACCGCGTCGCACGAGCAGCACACCGAGGCGGAGACCTCGACCTTCATGAGCGACCTGCTCGGCGGACGCCTCGGCGTGGACGCGTACACGCGCTACACCGAGCAGCTGTGGTTCGTGTACCGGGCCCTGGAGGACGGCGCCGAGGCGCTGCGCAACGATCCCGTCGCCGGTCCGTTCATCCAGGCCGAGCTGATGCGCACCGCCGAGCTGGAGCGCGATCTGGCGCACCTGCGGGGTGCGGACTGGCGCGAGGGCCTGGAGCCGCTGCCGGCCACCGCCGCGTACGCCGACCGGGTCGCCGAGTGCGCCCGCACCTGGCCCGCGGGTTACATCGCGCACCACTACACCCGCTACCTGGGCGACCTGTCGGGCGGCCAGATCATCCGCGACAAGGCGGAGCGGACCTGGGGCTTCGACCGCAAGGGCGACGGCGTGCGGTTCTACGTCTTCGAGGGGATCGCCAACCCCGCGTCGTTCAAGCGGGGTTATCGCGAGCTGCTGGACGCGGTGAACGCGGACGACCTGGAGAAGCAGCGGATCGTGGACGAGTGCAAGCGGGCGTTCGCGCTGAACACCGCGGTGTTCCGGGAGCTGGGGGAGGCGTTTCCGCTGAGTGCGTAGCGCTTGGTGGTTGGCGGCGGAGTGACCCGGGCTCGGGTCGCCCCGCCGCTTCGTCTTTTGTCCTCAATCGCCGGACGGGCTTGATTTTTCCGCCGGACGGGCTTGGTGTTTCCCGGACGGGCTTGGGGTGTGCCGTCGGACGGCCTGATTCATCCCTGGACCGCCAGCAGTACTCGTCCGCCGATCTCCACCGTGCCGTCCGGTGCGGGGGCCGTGAGGATCTGGGAGCCTCGGCCCTGCCTGATGTTCAGGGCGCGGTTCAGCTGGGCGCTGAGCAGCAGCGCGGCCGCCCCCGTCGCCTCGTCCTCCTCGATGCCGTCGCCCCGCCGGGGAAACGCCCGTGCCCTGACCCGGCCCGCCGCCCCGTCCTCCCAGGCCCATGCGTAGAGCCAGCCCTCACCGGGCGGCGGGCCGGTCAGCGCCTCGACCTCGGCCGCCGAGCCGTACCGCTCCAGCGTGCGCGGCGGGGCCCACTCGGGGCGGGCGGTGATCCAGGTGAACTCGCCGTCCTGGCGGGCGAAGACCTCCCCCACCGACAGCTCCAGGACCTCCAGGTCGAGCAGCCAGGCGGCGCCGACCAGCGGGTGACCGGCGAACGGCAGCCGGCGGGACGGGGTGTAGATGTCCAGGTGGCCGCGTTCCGGGTCGTCCACGAACACGGTCTCGCTGAAGCCCAGTCGCCGCGCGAGTGCCTGCCGGGAGGCCTCGTCGGGGTGGTCGCGTCCGTCGCGTACGACACCGAGCGCGTTGCCGTGCCGCCCGTCGGGGCCGCAGAACACGCGCAGTACGTCGATGCCGGCGGGTACGTCGTAGTCGCTCACGTGCGCATTCAAGCACCGCCCGGGTGCCTGCCCCCAAGAGGGCCGGTACCCGGGCGGCGGTGTCGCGCGGTGCGGCGGGATCAGGCGGTGCGGCGACGGCGTGCCACGACGACCGCTCCGGCGCCGGCCGCCACGATGAGGCCCGAGGCGGCGAACAGCGCGCCGGCCGGGACGTCGGAGCCGGTGGCGGCGAGGGCGCCCGAGCCGCCGACCGTACCGCCGCCGCCCACGGTGCCGCCGGTGCCGCCGGTGGTCGAACCGCCCGTGCCGCCCGTGGTGGACGTGCCGCCCGTGGTGGACGAGCCGCCGGTCGGGGTCTCGCCGGACGGGAGTTCGGCGTCCTTGTCCAGGGCGACCGAGACGGTCAGCGCGTCGAGCTGCTCACCCGCCCGGTACATCCCGCCGAAGGCCTTGGTGCCGTCGGACGTGAGGGTCGCCGGAACGGCCGAGAGGGTCACCACGCCGTTCTTGGCGGTGAGTCCGCCGGCGGGCAGCTTGAGGTCGGCGACGGCGAGACCGGTGTGGGTGTCGACCTTCTTCGTCCCGCGGTCCTTGGTGGACACGTCGGCGATGAGCTTGCCCTTGGTCCCGGTGGCCTGGATCTCCAGGTTGCTCAGGGCGAGGTCGAGCGTGTACGCGCCGTCCTCCTGGTGGCCCAGGAAGCGGACCTTGCCGTCGAACCCGGCGTTCAGCGTCTGCTTGCCGGCGTCGAAGTGGCCGGTGGCGTCAGGGAAGCGGTAGCCGTCGCCGGACGCGGTCGCGCCGCCCGTCGTCTCGACCTTGCCGTGGGCGATGGGGCCGGTGACGTACGTACGGAAGGAGGCCTTGACGCCCCAGTTCAGGGTGCCGTCGACGATGGCGCCCGGGTCGGCGGCCGGCTTGTCGGTGGCCGTGACGCTCGGGGAGGGCTTCGGTGTCGGCTGCGTCGGCTGCGTGGTGGGCTTGTCCGTGGGCTTCACGGTCGGCTTGTCGGTGGGCTCGGCCGGGTCGGTCGGCGTGTCGGTGGGCTCGGCCGGGTCGGTCGGCTTCTCGGTGGGGGCCGCGACCGCCTTCACCGTGAGCGTGGCCGGGTCGAGGAGCTCGCCCGCCTGGTACTGGCCGTTGAAGGCGTCGGAGCCCGCCTTCGTCAGCTTGGCGGGGATGTCCTTGAAGACCATCGCGCCGCCCGCGCCCTGGCCCGGCTTCACGGCCGACAGGTCGAGGTCGGCGACGGCCACGTCGTTCTGCGTGCCCTGCGGGGTCGCCACGTCGGCGGTGATCGCACCGCCCGTACCGGCGGTGGACAGCTTGACGTCCGAGAGCGTGATGTCGAGGACGCCGCCGTGGGCGGAGAAGTTGACGCCGCCCTCGAAAGCGGTGTCGGTGCCGTGGGTGGTCATGTCGTACGTGCCCTTGCCGTTGACAAAGGTGAACACACCGTTGCCGGCGGCCTGGGTGGCACCGTCCTTGACCGTGATCTTGCCGGCGGCGCCGATGTACTTGCGGAAGGACTCCTTGAAGCCCCAGTCCAGCGTGCCGTCCTTCAGTTCCATGGCCGGGGCGGCAGCGGTGGCGCCGTCCTGGGCGGACTGTCCGGCGGCGAACGCCGGGAGGGCGAAGGCGGTGCCGAGGGCGGCAGCGGTGGCGACGGCGGCGGCGAGGGCTATGGGGCGGCGGGTGGCTGCCATGGTCGGTGGTCTCCTCGGGGGATGAGCGGTGGTCAACGGGGGTGGTGCGAGGGGAGAAAGGGCTGCGGAGGTCAGGAGGGGGTACCCGGCGTCGAGCGGTTGCGGCGCACCAGGAACAGCACGCCGGCCGCGGCGAGCACGCCGGCGCCGCCGAGGACCAGGTACAGGGCGGTCGGTGAGCCCTTGTCCGGCACGGACGCCACGGCTGCCGTGGCGGCCTCGGTGCTCTTCGGTGACGGGGTGCCCGACGGCTGCGCGGAGGGTGCGGGGTCGCTGCCCAGGTCGGGGAGGGCGGGCAGCTTCGCCTTCGCGTCGACGGCCACGGCGAGCGAGACCGGGTCCATCGCGGTGCCCTCCTTGTAGAGGGAGCCGAAGGCCTTCGCGCCGTCGGCGGTCAGCTTCGCGGGGGCCTCCGTGAGGACCGCGAGGCCGTCCTTCGGTACGAAGTCCTTGGCGGTGAAGGTGATGAGCGGCACGGCCTTGCGGGTGTCGCCCTCGGTCCGGACGTCGGCGCTGAGCGTGCCCCTGCCCGCCTTCAGCCCCACCGCGAACCGGGAGAGCGTCAGATCGAGGTCATTGGCCCCGGTGAAGCGGACGCTGCCCGCGAAGGCGGCGGCCAGGGTCTGCTTCTTCGCGTCGTACGTGCCCTGCCCCTCCGGGAAGCGGAAGAGCGCGCCGCCGTCCCGGGCGCCCCCGGCCAGGGTCCACTTCCCCCGGCCGATCGAGCCGGTGACGTACTCCCGGAAGGTGCGGCGCACACCCCAGTCCACGGCGGCGTCCTCGAAGCGGCCCGCCGTCTCCTTCGGCTTCGCGGTGCCGGCGGGCTTCTTCCCGGGGGACTTGGACGCGGCGGGCTTCGGCGCAGGGCCCGTGGTGTCGACGGAGAGGCTGACCGGGTCCAGTGGCGTACCGGCCGTGTAGTAGCCGGCGAAGGACTTCGCGCCCTGTGAAGTCAGCGTCGCCGGGACGTTGTTGAGGGCGACCGGAGTGGAGCCGCCCCTCATGTCGATCCCGGACAGACCGAGTGTGGCCAGCGGTACCCGGGCGGCGGAGGCGACCCGGCCGGTCCCCCGGTCCTTGCTGACCATGTCCGCGTACAAGGTGCCGCTGCCGCCCTGGATGCGGACGGTGGGGCGGCTGATCGTGAGGTCCAGCTCGTTGGAGCCGTCGGGCTTCTTGTGCCCGGTGAAGCGGACTCCGCCGGAGAAGCCGGAGCTGAGGGCGCCGCTCGCCGGGTCGTAGGAGCCGGTGGCGGAGTGGAAGCGGAACTGGCTGCCGCCGACCGTGGCCGCGCCGCCGGTCAGGTTCCAGCTGCCATGGGCGACGGGGCCCGTGACGTAGCTCTGGAAGGAGGACTTGATGCCCCAGTCCAGCCGGCCGCCCTGCACCGTTCGGTTCGCCGCTTGCGCGGCGGTGGCCGGGAGCAGGGCTCCCAGCAGTACCGCGAGAAGCGCGACGGCGAGCGCGCGGGCAGGTCTGAACGGCGGCATGGACCCCTCCGAGGCCTAGAAGATGAGGTAAGGCTAACCTAAGATATGTACATCCTGTGCCGGTACCCCTTCCGTCACATTCCTCGCAATCCACTCCCAACTGCACGCCGCAGAACGACAGGACGGTGCCCAGTGCGCTTCTCGCAGGACTTCGCCCGGCCGGCCCCGGACGCCGGTCAACCCGGGCGCGGGCGTACCGGCGTCCTGACGGCCGCCCTGTCCCTGGCGACGGCTCTGCTGCTGACCGGCTGCGGGGGCACGGGGACTCCCGCGGCGAGGACGGCGGGCGCCGGAGCCGCCACGGCCGCGGACGCCGACCGGATCGAGCCGCTGGCCACCGTGCCGGCACCGGAGTTGCCCGTCACCGTGACATCGGCGGACGGCAAGCGGACCACGATCACCTCGGCCGACCGGATCGTGCCGCTGACCGGCGGCCTGAGCGAGATCGTCTTCACCCTCGGCCTCGGCAAGCAGGTCGTGGCCCGCGACATCACCGCCACCTTCGAACAGGCCGAGAAGCTCCCCGTGGTGACCCGCGCCCACGACGTGTCGGCGGAGAGTGTCCTGTCCCTGCGGCCCACCGTCGTCCTCGCGGACACCACGACCGGCCCGGCCGAGGCCATCGGCCAGATCCGGGACGCCGGGATTCCGCTCGTCGTCGTCGAACCGGCCACGGAACTCGCCGACGTCGGCCGCCGGATCGACACGGTGGCGGCGGCCCTCGGCGTACCGAAGTCCGGCAGCGAGCTCAAGCGGCGCACCCAGGACCGGATCGACGCCGTCCGGCAGTCCGTGCCCGCACCGGCCGACGGGGCGAAGAAGCCGCGGGTCGCCTTCCTCTATCTGCGCGGCTCCGCCTCCGTCTATCTGCTGGGCGGCCGTGAGTCCGGCGCGAGTTCGCTGCTCGAAGCGGCGGGCGCGGTCGACGCGGGCAAGGCGTCCGGGCTGAAGAAGGACTTCACCGCCATCACCAGCGAGGCCCTGGCCAAGGCGGCTCCCGACGCGATCCTGGTGATGTCCAAGGGGCTCGACTCGGTCGGCGGTGTCGACGGCCTGGTGAAGATCCCCGGCGTCGCCGAGACCCCGGCCGGCATGGACCGCCGCATCCTCTCCATCGACGACGGGGTGCTGCTGAACTACGGGCCGCGCACCGACCGGGTGCTGAGCGAACTGGTGGCCCAGCTCCACCCGAAGGACGGAGCGGCCAAGTGAGCGCCCCGTCCGACGAACGCACCCGGCCGGCCGAAGTGAAGGCCCCGGAAGCGAGCGCACCCCCGGCCCGGCGCTCCACCGCCGTCACCCTGACCGTCGGACTGCTCGCGGCCCTGGCCGTCTGCTGCCTGCTCTCCGCCGGACTCGGCGCCTACCGCATCCCGCTCGGTGACGTGTTCGCCTCGGTCCAGCACCGGGCCGGGCTCGGCGGGCACGCCCTGGACCGGGTCGGGGAGAGCGTCCTGTGGAACGTACGGCTGCCGAGGGTCGCCCTCGCCCTGCTGGTCGGGGCGTCGCTCGGCTGCGCGGGCGCCCTGATGCAGGGGGTGTTCGGCAATCCGCTCGCGGAGCCGGGCGTCATCGGGATCTCGGCGGGCGCGGCGGTCGGCGCGGTCGCCTCGATCGCGCTGGGGCTGAGCTTCTTCGGCAACTGGACCATCACCGTCTGCGCGTTCGTCGCCGGACTGCTGACCGTGCTGCTCGTCTACGCGCTGTCGCGGTCGGGCGGCCGGACGGAGGTGGTGACGCTGATCCTTACCGGCATCGCCGTCAACGCCTTCGCGGGCGCGCTGATCGGGCTGTTCATCTTCTTCGCGGACAACGCGCAGATCACCCAGATCACCTTCTGGCAGCTCGGTTCGCTGGCCCAGGCCACCTGGCCCAAGGTGCTGGCCGTGCTGCCGTGCGCGGTGCTCGGACTCGTCCTCGCCCCGTTCTACGCGCGCAAGCTGGACCTGCTCGCGCTCGGTGAGCGGCCCGCCCGGCACCTGGGCGTGGACGTCGAACGGCTCCGTATCGTGCTGGTGCTCGTCGTGGCGCTGCTGACCGCCGCCGCGGTGGCGGTCGCCGGGATCATCTCGTTCGTGGGGCTGCTGGTGCCGCATCTGCTGCGGATGGCGAACGGCCCTGGGCACCGCTTCCTCGTTCCCGGCAGTGCGCTCGGCGGTGCGCTGGTGCTGGTCGCGGGCGATCTCGCGGCCCGTACCGTCGCCGATCCGGCCGAGCTGCCGCTCGGCGTACTGACCGCGCTCTTCGGCAGCCCGTTCTTCTTCTGGCTGCTGCGCAGGACCCGTCGCAAGCAAGGTGGTTGGGCATGAGGACGCTGCGGAACCTCTTCGCGGTACGCGACCGCCGGCCCCCGGCCCCGGTGGCCCCCGGCGCCCCGGTCGCCGAGGTGCGCGGACTGCGGGTCCGGCTGGGCGGGCGCCAGGTGCTCGACTCCATCGAGCTGACGGTGCACGCGGGCGAGGTCCTGGCGCTCGTCGGCCCGAACGGGGCCGGGAAGTCGACGCTGCTGGCCGCGCTCGCCGCCGACCTGCCCGCCGAGAGCGGTGCGGTACGGATCGACGGGCGGCCGGTCACCGACTGGTCCGCGCCCGAACTCGCCCTGCGCCGGGCCGTGCTGCCGCAGTCCGCGGCGCTCTCCTTCCCGTTCCCGGTGGAGGACGTCGTACGGATGGGGCGTGCGCCCTGGGCCGGTACGGAACGCGAGGACGAGGACGATCCGGCGGTCCGCGCGGCGATGGCGGCCACCGAGGTCACCGAGTTCGCCGCGCGCCCCTTCTCCGCGCTGTCCGGCGGCGAGCGGGCCCGGGTCGCGCTGGCCCGGGTGCTGGCGCAGCGCGCCCCGCTGCTGCTGCTCGACGAGCCGACCGCCGCGCTCGACCTGCGCCATCAGGAACTGGTGCTGCGGATCTGCCGGGAGCGGGCCGCCGCCGGTGACGCGGTCGTCGTCGTACTGCACGATCTGGGGCTGGCCGCCGCGTACGCGGACCGGGCCGCCGTGCTGCACGAAGGGCGGATCGCGGTGGCGGGCCCGCCCGCCGAGGTGTTCACGAGTGCGTTGCTCGGCGAGGTCTACCGGCAGCCGGTCGAGGTGTTCCCGCATCCGCGGACCGGGGTGCCGCTCGTCGTGCCGGACCGGACGACTTGACCATTACTTTACCCTTACCAGGCTCGCCCATGGGTCGGTCGTGATCATCTCGTTCCCGTGCTCGCACAGTGAGAGCTGAATCACGGCACGAGTGGGTATCGGTCAGGTAAGGCTCGGTTAAGTTAGGTCCGCCTCACCTACCTTTGTCCGGCCTTTCCTTTCGTCTCCGTCGTCCTTTCCTCTCCCTCATCCTTCTCCTTCATCCTCATGTGGAGCCCGTATGCGAGCCGTTCGTCTCTCCGTCGTCACCGCTGCCGCCACCGTGGCCGCTCTGACCGCCGTCACGGGCTGCGCCGAGAAGAGTGACGGCAAGGGTGACGGCGCCGTCCAGGTCGTCGCGAAGGACGACTCCTGCGAGGTGTCGAAGAAGAAGCTGCCGGCCGGACACGTCGAACTGGCCGTGCAGAACAAGGGTTCCAAGGTCACCGAGGTCTACGTCCTGTTCCCGGACGACCGCATCGTCGCCGAGCGCGAGAACATCGGCCCCGGCACCAAAGCGACCATCACGGCCGAGATCAAGGCCGGTTCGTACGAGATCGCCTGCAAGCCCGGCATGAAGGGCCACGGCATCCGGCAGAAGCTGGAGGTCAGCGGAGGCACCGCGGCCAAGCGCAGCCCGGAGATGGACAAGGCCGTCGCCGCCTACCGCACCTACGTCCAGGACCAGGCCGACGAGACGCTGCCGAAGGCGAAGCTCTTCACGGACGCGGTCGCCGCAGGGGACATCGAGGCCGCCAAGAAGGCCTACGCCGACTCCCGGCTCGGCTGGGAGCGGACCGAGCCCGTCGCCGAGTCCTTCGGTGACATCGACCCGAAGGTCGACGTCCGCGAGGACGGCCTGGAGGACGGCCAGAAGTGGACCGGCTGGCACCGTCTGGAGAAGGCGCTGTGGCAGGACAAGAAGCTGGGCGCCGAGGAGAAGGCCCTCGCGCCGGCCCTCTACAAGGACCTGCTCGACTGGCAGAAGCGGGTCGGCACGGCGGAGATCACCCCGACCTCGATGGCCAACGGCGCCAAGGAACTCCTCGACGAGGTCGCGACCGGCAAGGTCACCGGCGAGGAGGAGCGCTACAGCCACACCGACCTGATCGACTTCAAGGGCAACGTCGAGGGCGCCGAGAAGTCCTACGAGCTGCTGAAGCCGATCGCCTCGAAGAACGACGCCGCGCTGACAGCCACCCTGGACAAGCGGTTCGCGGAGCTGAACAAGCTCCTTGACACCTACCGCAAGGACAAGACCTCCTACGAGTTCACCTCGTACGAGAAGGTCGGCAAGGCGGACCGCAAGGACCTGTCCGACGCGGTCAACGCGCTGGCCGAGCCGCTCTCCAGGCTCGCCGCCGCGGTGACCAAGTAGCCATTCGCAGAGAGGTTCCGGGCATGTCCGAGGAGACGCAGAACACGGCCGACGCCGGCCCCGCCACCGCCGGGGGCCCCGGCTCCGGGGCGCCGGCCGCGCGGGGCCCCGGCGGCGCCCCCTCCAGGCGGGCGCTGCTCGGCTGGGGCGGCGCCGGACTCGCACTCGGTGCGGTGGCGGCCGGAGGTGCCGTCGCCGCCGTCCGCTCCGACGACGCGACGGTCCCGGCCGCGGACAGCGGCGCGGCGGTGCCGTTCCACGGTGCGCACCAGGCCGGAATCGCCACCGCGGTCCAGGACCGGCTGCACTTCGCCGCGTTCGACGTGACCACGAAGGACCGGTCCGAACTCGTCGCGCTGCTCAAGGAGTGGACCCGGGCCGCCGAGCGGATGACAGCCGGTCACGCGGTCGGCGACGGGGCGTACGGGGGCCTGGCCGAGGCCCCGCCGGACGACACGGGCGAAGCGCTGGGGCTCAAGCCGTCCCGGCTGACGCTGACCATCGGCTTCGGTCCCTCGCTGTTCGCCAAGGGGCGGTTCGGCCTGGAGGACAAGCGGCCCGACGCGCTTGTCGATCTGCCCAGGTTCCCCGGCGACAACCTCGACGCGGCCCGCAGCGGCGGCGACCTGTGCGTCCAGGCCTGCGCGGACGACCCGCAGGTGGCGGTGCACGCCATCCGCAACCTGGCCAGGATCGGCATGGGCCGCACCGCGATCCGCTGGTCCCAGCTGGGCTTCGGCAAGACGTCCTCGACGACGCCCGACGCACAGACCCCCCGCAACATGATGGGCTTCAAGGACGGCACCCGGAACATCGCCGGCAGCGACACCGCGGCCCTGGACGAGCACGTCTGGGTCGGCGGGAAGGACCGGGCGGACTGGATGACGGGGGGCTCCTACCTGGTGGCCCGGCGCATCCGGATGCACATCGAGACCTGGGACCGCGCCCCGCTCCAGGAGCAGGAGGACGTCTTCGGCCGCGACAAGGGCGAGGGCGCCCCGGTCGGCAAGGCCAAGGAGCGCGACGAGCCGTTCCTGAAGGCGATGCTGCCGACCGCCCACGTACGGCTCGCGCATCCGGACAGCAACGCCGGGGCGACGATCCTGCGGCGCGGCTACTCCTTCACCGACGGCACGGACGGGCTGGGCCGCCTCGACGCCGGGCTGTTCTTCCTCGCCTACCAGCGCGACACCCGCAAGGGGTTCGTGCCGCTCCAACGCCGCCTGGCGGCACACGACGCACTCAACGAGTACATCCAGCACGTGGGTTCGGCGCACTTCGCCGTCCCGCCGGGCGTCCGCGACAAGGACGACTGGTGGGGCCGTGCGCTGTTCTCGTAGTCGCTCTCAAGTACCCCGAAGCGGAAAGGGACCCGAATCGTGTTCAGTAACTTCCTGATCGGCCTGCGCGAGGGCCTTGAGGCCAGCCTGGTCGTCTGCATCCTCATCGCCTATCTGGTCAAGACGGGCAACCGGAACAAGCTGCTGCCGATCTGGGTCGGTGTCGGCATCGCGATCGTCGTCAGCCTGGCGTTCGGCGCGGGGCTCGAATTCGGCTCCCAGGAGATGACCTTCAAGGCGCAGGAGGCGCTGGGCGGTTCGCTGTCGATCCTCTCGGTCGGCCTGGTCACCTGGATGGTCTTCTGGATGCGGCGCACCGCCCGGCACCTGAAGTCGGAGCTGCACGGCAAGCTCGACGCGGCACTCGCGATGGGTACCGGAGCGCTCGTCGCCACGGCGCTCCTCGCGGTGGGCAGGGAGGGCCTGGAGACCTCGCTGTTCGTGTGGCGCGCGGTGCACGCGGCGGACGACGGCTGGCATCCGATGATCGGTGCGGTGCTGGGCATCGCCACCGCGGTGCTGCTGGGCTGGCTGTTCTACCGCGGTGCGCTGAGGATCAACCTGGCGAAGTTCTTCAGCTGGACCGGCGGCATGCTGGTGGTCGTCGCGGCGGGCGTGCTCGCCTACGGTGTGCACGACCTCCAGGAGGCCGAGTTCCTCGGCGGTCTGCAGAACCAGGCGTTCGACATCAGCGCCGCGATTCCGCCGGACAGCTGGTACGGCACGCTGCTGAAGGGCACCTTCAACTTCCAGCCCGACCCGACGGTCCTTCAGATCACGGTGTGGGCGCTGTATCTGATCCCCACGCTCGCACTGTTCCTCGCCCCGGTAGGGTTCGCACGGTCAGTGGGGGCGACGGATCAGAAGGCGCAGAAAGCAACGGATGAGAAGTCTGAGGCCGGTTCGGCTGGCGACGGGGCTCGCGGCGGCGACGGTGCTGAGCATGACGGCGAGCGGGTGCATGACGGTGCACGGCGAGCTGGAAGTCGTACCGGCGGCGACGAGAGCTGAGGCCGCGCAGGCCCTGAAGGCCTTCACCGCCGCGTACAACGCGGCGGACAAGGCCTACGATCCGGCACTGGACGAGGACCGGGTGGGCGGCTCGCTCGGGGCGATCAACCAGGCAGGCCTGACGGCCCGGCAGAAGAACAACCCCGACGGCAACGCGAACCACCGGGCGCTGGAGCTGACCGACGCGACCTACGTCATCCCCAAGAAGGCCGGCTGGCCGCGGTGGTTCGTCGCGGACACCGACTCCAACCGGGATGTGGACAGCGGCAAGCAGGACACCCGCTGGCTGCTCGTCTTCACCAAGTCCGGTCCCGGAGCCGGGTGGAAGGCCGTCTATCTGTCGGTCGTCGCCCCGTCGCAGCTGCCCGGCTTCGCGAAGGACGGCGACGGCCGGGCCAAGCCGGTACCGGCGGACAGCACCGCGCTGGTGGTGTCCCCGGAGGAGTTGAGCGAGCGGTACACGGGCTACCTGCAAAAGGGCACGCCCGACGTGTTCACCCCCGGGCCGTCCACCTCGCAGTGGCGCACCACGCGCCAGGACACCCGGCGGGCGGGGTTCTCGTACCAGTACATCGACCAGCCGCTGGACAGCGGCGCGTTCGGCCCGCTCGGCCTGGAGACGGCGGACGGCGGGGCGCTGGTCTTCTTCAGCAGCAAGCACTTCGAGCGCCAGACCGCGGCGGAGGGGCTGCACCCGGCGGTCACCCCGGACGTGCGTGCGCTGCTGTCCGGCGAGGTGAAGAGCACCCTCACGAAGGAACGGGTCTCCAGCCAGCTGGTGTACGTCCCGAAGAAGGGCGCCGGAACGGGCAAGGTGACCGTACTGAACCGCCTCCCGGGCCTGACCTCGGCCAAGGGCTCGTAACCACCGAGCGAAACCCGGCACCGGCAACCCGAGCCCGCCCGGCGATCGAGGGCACCTTCCAGCTGACCCCAGCAACCCGAGCCCGCCCGGCACCGGAGGGCACCTTTCAGCCGCCCCCGGCAACCCGAGCCCGCCCGGCGCTTGAGGGCATCATTCAGCCCGTCCGGCGATTGAGGACGAAACCGGCCGCCGGCCGCCCCGGCACCCGGTCACCCCACCCCGCCCAGGCCACCGCCTACCGGCTCAGCGGCCAGGCCACCGACTCGTGGTCGACATCACTCTGCTCCGCGGACCCCACGAACCGCGCACACGCGTCCGTCAGCGTCTCCAGCAACGTCAGCGGATCCGGCAGCGGATTCTCCGGCCCCCGCAGCCACCGCACGTCCAGCTCACCCGGAAGCCGCGCGGGCGGCAGCAGTACGTAGCTGCCGCGGCAGTGCCACCGCAGCCCGGGGTGCTCGTCCATCGTCTCGGGGTGGCAGTCCAGCTCGCACGGCCACCACTCGTCCTCGTCCTCCGGCGTACCCCGCGTCGCGGTGAAGAAGAGCATCCGGTCGTCGCCGGACCGGGCCACCGGGCCCACCTCGATACCGGCCGCGAGCAGCCGCTCCAGCGCCTGCTCACCCGCCGACAGCGGGACGTCGAGAACGTCGTGGATCATGCCGGTCGCCGTGATGAAGTTGGCCTGCGGCTGGCTGCGGGCCCAGCGCTCGATCTGGGGCCGGTCGGTGGTGGACTGCGTCTGCCAGGCGAACGAGATCGGATGCCTGGCGGGCGTGGGACAGCCCATGCGTTCGCACGAACACCGGTAGCCCACCGGATGCGCGGCGGGCGAGATCGGCATTCCGGCCTCGGCGACAGCCAGGAGCAGTGCCTCCCGTGCGGTGTCGTCGACCTCGCTCTGCTGCGGTTTGGGTCGCCGGCGCAGCCAGTGGGAAAACTTGCTCTCTGAGCCGCGACTACGGCCGAAATCGGCGCCCATCTATCCCCTTACCTCACGTTGCCCCTGTCCATCGTCCCACCATCCTGCGCCTCGGGTGGCCAGAGTCCCGAAGCGGGGTGCGGAGATCGGCGACACGAAGTGAGCACTATCACACCCCTTGTCACGAAATGACGGATGCGGTTCAGGGGGTCGCGCCCGTTCAGGGGCTCACCGCTCGTCCTCCGCGGCCCGGCCGGCCGCCGGGAGCGCGGCAGGTCCCGGGACGGCGGTGCACCGGCGCGCTCCCCGCCCCGCGGCTGTCGTAGGCTGACCGTCCGTGACCGGTCCCCACCCCGCGGTGATCCGGCGAGCACATTCCCCGGCCCACGGCACATGGACCCAGAGAGCGGCGCCCCGATGACTGAGACAGCACCGACCGCGCCCGGCTCCCCCGAAGCCCGCTGCCCCGGCCCGGCGGCCCGGCCCGAGCCCGGTCAGCCGGACAGCACGCGCCGGCTGCTGGACGCCGTGATGAGTCTGGGGCGCGGACTGGAGCTGCCCGAGGTGCTCCGCGGGATCGTGGAGGCCGCGGTGGCCCTGACCGACGCGGAGTACGGAGCGCTCGGCATCGTCGGGGACGGGCAGAAGCTCCTGGAGTTCCTGCCGGTCGGGATATCGGAACGGCTCGCGGCCGAGATCGGCCCGTCGCCGTGCGGGCGCGGAATCCTCGGTGAGCTGATCCATCACCCGGAACCCCTGCGGCTCACCGATCTGAGCAGCCATCCGCGCAGCTTCGGGTTCCCATCCCGCCATCCCCCGATGCACACCTTCCTCGGGGTGCCGGTCCGGGTGCGCGACGAGGTGTTCGGCAATCTTGGAGTGACCCCCGAAATTCCGACACCTGGACGCTGGATGTTTCGTCATCCAGGGGAAGTGATCCAAGGTGGCAAAGCGGAAGAGCTCCCCCGAAGAGTTCGAGCGGGACGCGGTGGACCTGGTGGGTTCCTCTCCGGACCGTTCCCTCACCGACATCGCTCACAGCCTGGGGATCCACCTGGAGACCCTGCGCAAGTGGGTCCGGGAGGACCGGACCCGTGTCCAGGCGGCGGACGGCGGGGATGACGCCGGCATGACCTCTGACGCGAAGGAGGAGCTCAAGCGCCTGCGGCGGGAGAACGCCCGGCTGAAGGAGGACAACGAGATCCTCCGGAAAGCCGCCGCCTATTTCGCGCGGGAGACGACACGGTGATCCGCTTCCGTTTCGTCGACGAACACAGAGGCGCCCACAGGGTGAAGCGGATGTGTGATGTTCTCGGCTGGGACCCGGCGGCCGCAGCGACCGACGCAAGGTGAGCCCAGGCCCCAAAGCCGTGAACCGGTGGTGCACCGCCTCCCTGATCCACGACCCCGACGACGTGATCGCCGAGGCATTCGCCCAGGCAGGCGACCGTGATCCGGGACATCACCGGCCCTGGCTCGTCCTGGTCGACGGCGCCCGCCACCAACTCGACCTGATCCAGGCCGAAGCCCGACGCCGCCACGTGAAGATCGACATTCTGATCGACTTCGTCCACGTCGCCGAGTACATATGGACCGCCGCCCACGCCTTCCACCCCGTCGGCAGCGAGGCGGCCGAGACGTTCGCCGCCGAGAAACTCACCGCCATCCTCCACGGACACCCCGCCCGCGTCGCCGACGAAATGACCACCCAGGCCGCCGCCGGGCACCTCCCGGCCGCGAAACGCGACACCGTCACCACCAGCGTCAACTACCTCACCGGGCACCTCGACCAGCTCCACTACGACACCGCACTCGACGAGGCGGGCTGGCCCATCGCCACCGGCTCCGTCGAAGGCGCCTGCCGCCACCTCATCGGCGACCGCCTGGACATCACCGGCGCCCGCTGGGACCTGGACGGCGCCGAGGCCGTCCTCGAACTCCGAGCCGTCCACGCCAACGACGACCTCGACCCCTACCTCGCCTACCACCACACCCGCGAACACCAGCGCACCCACCCCGACCAGCACAACTACCAACTCGGAGCCTGATCAACGACCTTCCCCCGAGAGGATCCGCACCCGGTGCCGTTCGGCCCCGGTGCGGGGAACCCGTGCCGCGTCATCACTTCTCGGGAACCACCCGATCGGTTCACTGTGCCGCGGGCCCGGGACGGCGCACCATGGGCTCACGCACACACCCGTGCGACGCACCGGCCGCAGCGGCCACCAATGCCGCCGCGACGATTCGTGAGGAGCCCTAGTTGCCTCGTGAAGCCACACCCCGCCGCTACCTGATGTGCGCCCCGGCCCACTTCAGGGTGACCTATTCCATCAATCCGTGGATGGACCCCACCAAGCCCGTGGACCTCCCCCTGGCGCAGACCCAGTGGGAGGATCTGCGCGACCGCTACCGCGCGCTGGGCCACACCGTCGACCTGCTCTCCCCCCACCCCGAGCTGCCCGACATGGTGTTCGCCGCCAACGGGGCCACCGTGGTCGACGGCCGGGTGCTGGGCGCCCGGTTCGCGTATCAGGAGCGGTTCGCCGAAGCGGCCGCCCACCGCGACTGGTTCCGCGCCAACGGATTCACCGAGATCCATGAGCCCGCCCATGTCAACGAGGGCGAGGGCGACTTCGCGGTGACCTCCTCGTATCTGCTGGCCGGGCGGGGCTTCCGGTCGAGTCCGCTCTCGCACGACGAGGCCCAGGAGTTCTTCGGGCGGCCGGTGATCGGCCTGGACCTGGTCGATCCGCGCTACTACCACCTGGACACGGCACTGAGCGTGCTCGACGAGGCGGCCGACGAGATCATGTACTACCCGGCCGCCTTCTCACCGGGCAGCCGCGCGGTGCTGGCCCGGCTCTTCCCCGGCGCGCTGATCGCGCGGGAGGAGGACGCCACCGCGCTCGGGCTGAACGCGGTGAGCGACGGGCGTCATGTGCTGCTGCCGCAGGCCGCCACGGGCCTGTTCGACCCGCTGCGGGCACGCGGCTTCGAGCCCGTGCCGATGGACCTGAGCGAGCTGCTCAAGGGCGGCGGCAGCGTGAAGTGCTGCACCCAGGAGCTGCGCGGCTAGCCCGCCTCCCCAGGGGGCGGCCAGGCGTCGCCCCAGTCGGTGTCCCGGGCGGCGCGGTACAGCTCGCCGTGCCGCTTGGTGACCGTGGCCCGCTGGAGTGCATCGTCCCGGGTGCACAGCTCCAGCAGCACCTGGCCCTTGCGGATCTGCGGTCTGCGGGTGACCCGGGCCGCCACGGGCGACGGGGTGAAGCGGGTGGCCGCGACGTAGCTGAACTTCTCGTCCTCGTACGGCAGTGAGCCGCCCTTCACCTTCCGGTGCAGCGAGGAGCGGCTCACCCGGGCCGAGAAGTGGCACCAGTCCGTGCCCGGCTCGATGGGGCAGGCCTCGCTGTGCGGGCAGGGCGCGGCGACGGTGAACCCGGCGGCGATCAGCCGGTCCCGGGCCTCGATGACGCGGGCGTAGCCGTCGGGGGTGCCGGGCTCGACGATCACCACGGCCCGCGCCGCCCGGCCCGCGGCGTCGACGAGTGCGGTGCGGGCCTGCGGCGTCAGTTCGTTGAGCACGTAGGAGACGGTCACCAGGTCCGTGGCGGCGAGGTCGAGGTCCGTGCCGATGCGGGCCCGCTGCCACTCGATGGAGTCCAGCGCGGGGAGGCCGGAGGCTTCGGCCAGTTCGCGGCCGAGCGCGAGAGCGGGTTCGGCCCAGTCCAGGACGGTGGTCCGCGGCCCCTCCCAGGCCCCGGCGACCGCCCAGCTCGCCGCTCCGGTGCCGCCGCCGACGTCGGTGTGGGTGGCGGGCACCCAGTCCGGGGCGGCCTCGCGCAGGGCGTGGAGGGCGGACCGTACCGCTTCGAAGGTGGCGGGCATCCGGTACGCGGCGTACGCGGCGACGTCCGAGCGGTCGCGGAGCACCGGGGCGTCGGTGGGGGTAGTCCCCCGGTAGCTGGCGATGAGCCGGTCGACGGCCTGGGCGGCCTGCTTGGGCGGCAGCCCGTCGAGGAGTCCGGCCAGTGCCGCACGCAGGGCGTCCGCGGTGGGGAGGGTGACGTTCACCGACGAAGTGTAGGCGGAGCCGGGCCGGGCTCCGCCGGACCCGTACTCCGTGCGGAACGGGGGCGGAACGTACACGGAACCGAACTTCGGACAGTCATGGGCCAGTTGCTACGCTGACCGGCGCGACGTCGGGAATTGCTCATCGGGGGGACCATGAGACAGAAGATCGTGCGCCTGACGCTGGTCGCCGGAGTGATGGTGCTCGCTCTGCTGCTTCTGCTGGCCACCTGCGGTGGCGGCAAGGACGACGGCAAGGCGAAGGAGCCGGTGAAGAAGAGCACCGGTCCCGCGACGCGGCTGCCCGTCCCGTCCGCGTACACGACACAGCGTGGCTGGGAGCTCATCGGCACCTCGCCCGACTACGCGGTCTCCCGGACGACGGGGCGGCTGGCGTACCTGGTGCGGGCCGCCGGGTACCAGTTCCGGCTGCGGACCGTCGACTCGGACACCGGGCGGGCCGGCTGGAGCGGTGAGGCATGGCGGCCACCGGCCGCGAACCACTTCCCGAAGCTGCTCACGGTCACCGCGGACGACCACGAGTACTTCGTGACCTGGTCCTACGGGAAGATCGGCGAAAACGCGCTGACCCCGCCCGCCACGATCGTCTCCCTCGACGTGTACGGCGTGGAGGACGGCTCCCGGCGGCGCGTCGAGGTGCCGTGGAACACGGTTCCGACGATCACCGCCACCGGCCCCGGCATCCTGATCACCGACGGCCGGAGCAACAGTGTGGTGGTGTCCCCGAAGACCGGCAGGATCAGCAAGGTGCCCGCCAAGTCGCTGAAGTACCCGAAGGACTGCGCGTCCTGCAAGCAGCTCACCGAGGTGCGCGGGCTGACCTCGAAGGGCCTGCTGGTGAGCGGTGCGCGGGAGTTCTGGGTGCAGGGCGGCTGGTTCAGCCGGAACATCGCGCCCAAGGGCACCGACCGCCAGAGCGGCATCCCGACGTCCGTGGCCCCCGGCGTGGTGCTGGCGAAGTGGAAGCTCGACAAGAAGTCGAAGAACGCCGCGACCCATGATCTGTGGACGGTGCACGACGCGGAGACGGGCAAGCCGCTGGTCTCGGTGGCGTGCCACAAACCGGCGATAGAGCCGGGCCAGTACCCGCAGGCCGTCGTCGCGCCCTCGGGCGGCTATCTGGTGGCCGGGAACCTCGCGTTCGACCTGAGCGCCAGGAAGGGCTACTGCTTCGAGGACGGCGCGGGCGCGAAGGCGCTGACGCTGGCGTCGGTGACCGACGACGGCACGGCGTACGGGGCGACGAGCGTGCGCAACGCGGCGGACGTGCTGGCCGGCGGCGGCTACCCGGTCAAGGTCGAGGTCACCGCCGGTACGACGGACCCGCTGTCCTCGAATGTGCGGGTGCCCTCCGCGGAGGGTGCGGAGGGGGTCGGCCTGTTCCGCTGGACGGACGGGAAGGACCGGCTGCACCTGATCGGCTATCCGCGGACGAAGTCGGTCCCGGAGGACTGACCGCCGTGCGCCTCACGCGCTCCGGCCCGGTCCGCTGCCCGTCACGGGCGCCCGGCCACCTGCTGCCAGGGTCGGCACAGCCCCAGGAAGCACGCCATCGCGCCCACCGCGCACACGAGCTGCACGACGGCCATCGGTACGGCGGTCGCCTCCCCCGCGATCCCGACGAGCGGCGAGGCGATGGCACCGATCAGGAACGACGAGGTGCCGAGCAGCGCGGAGGCGGACCCGGCGGCGTGCTTGGTGCGCATCAGGGCCTGCGCATTGGTGTTCGGCATCGCGAGACCCATCGCGGACATCAGGACGAAGAGCCCGGACGCCACCGGTACGAGTCCGACGTCGCCGAAGACCCCGGACGTCATCAGCAGCAGCGCCGTCGCGGCCAGCACGATGACGCAGAGCCCGAAGCCGAGTGCCTTGTCGAGGCTGATCCGCCCGACGAGGATCTTGCCGTTGATCTGGCCCACGGCGATCAGGCCGACCGAGTTGATGCCGAAGAGCAGGCTGAAGGTCTGCGGCGAGGCGCCGTAGATCTCCTGCACGACGAACGGCGAGGCGCTCACGTAGGCGAAGAGGGCGGCGAAGGCGAGGCTGCCCGCGATCATGTAGCCGGTGAAGACGCGGTCGGCGAGCAGCCCGCGCATGGTGCGCAGCGCGTCGCCGATGCCGCCGGTGTGACGTTCCTCGGCCGGCAGGGTCTCCTTGAGCCACTTCCAGACGACCAGGGTGAGCAGGATGCCGACCACGGTGAGGACGGCGAAGATGCCCCGCCAGTCGGTGATCCGCAGGACCTGTCCGCCGATGACGGGGGCGATGACCGGGGCGACGCCGGAGATCAGCATCAGTGTGGAGAAGAACCTCGCCATCTCCATGCCGTCGTACATGTCGCGCACCACGGCACGGGCGATGACGATGCCGGCCGCGCCCGCGAGGCCCTGGAGCAGCCGGAAGCCGATGAGGAGTTCGACGGTCGGGGCGAAGACGCAGATCGCGGTGGCGAAGACGTAGATGATCATGCCGAGGAGCAGCGGGCGGCGCCTGCCCCAGCGGTCGCTCATCGGTCCGACGACGACCTGGCCGAGCGCCATGCCGGTGAGGCAGGCGGTGAGGGTGAGCTGGACGGTCGAGGCGGGTGCGTGCAGTGCGTCGGTGACGGCGGGCAGCGCCGGGAGGTACATGTCCATGGACAGCGGCGGCAGCGCGGTCAGACCGCCGAGGACCAGGGTGACGAGAAGTCCGGTGCGCCGGGCCGCCGTCGTGGCGGCCGGCCGGGGTGGAGAGGCGACGGGACCGCCGGGAAGTCCGGTTCCGGGGTCGATGTCGGTTATGTGCGCTTGCTGGGCCCGGCTGACGCCGCTCTCCGGCATTCTCATCTCCATTGTTGTTGAATCCACCTCTATGCTCTCAGCTCAGCCGGAATGGTCGATACCTTTTTGGGAGCATGCATGAGCAGGACTGTCCGTTGGGGCGTGCTGGCGACAGGTGGCATCGCGGCGACATTCACCGCTGACCTGCTGGCCATGCCCGATGCGGAGGTGGTGGCCGTCGCCTCCCGTACGGACGCCTCGGCGAAGGCGTTCGCCGAGCGGTTCGGGATACCGAGGGCGTACGGCAGCTGGGCCGAGCTCGTCGGCGACGACGAGGTCGACGTGGTGTACGTGGCCACGCCGCACTCGGCGCACCGGGAGGCGGCCGCGCTCGCGCTGGAAGCCGGAAAACACGTGCTGTGCGAGAAGGCGTTCACGCTCAACGAGCGCGAGGCGACGGAGCTGGTGAAGCTCGCCCGGGACCGCGGCCTCTTCCTGATGGAGGCGATGTGGACGTACTGCAACCCGGTCATCCGGCGGATGACCGAGCTGGTGCGGGACGGGGCGATCGGCGAGATCCGCACCGTGCAGGCCGACTTCGGCTTCGCCGGTGACTTCGGCGCCGAGCACCGGTTGCGCGATCCCGCGCTGGGCGGCGGTGCGCTGCTGGACCTCGGGGTCTACCCGGTGTCGTTCGCGCAGCTGCTGCTGGGTGAGCCGGACCGGGTGCGGGCGGACGCGCTGCTGTCCCGGGAGGGCGTCGACCTGAACACCGGGATGCTGCTGGGCTGGGACTCGGGCGCCACCGCGCTGCTCGCCTGCTCGATCGTCGGGCACCACCCGACGGCCGCCACGGTCATCGGGACGGCCGGGCGGATCGACTTCCCGGACAGCTTCTTCTACCCGCGGAGCTTCGTGCTGCACCGGGCGGGCCACGAGCCCGAGGAGGTCACCTCCGGGCCGGGGCCGCAGGGCCTGTCGGGGATGCAGTTCGAGGCGGCGGAGGTGATGCGGGCGGTCCGGGCGGGCGAGACGGAGTCCCCGCTGGTGCCGCTGGACGGCTCACTCGCGGTGATGCGGACGCTCGACGCGGTACGTGACCGCATCGGCGTCCGCTACCCGGTGGACGCGCTGTAGATCCCTGGGGCGTGTTTCGAAAGTAGCGCCAGACACCGCCGGGCAGGCGGGACTTTCGAAACACGGCCTAGGCCGGGGTGAGGCCCTGGTTGCCCACCTCCGTGACGAGGGAGGCGGCCGTCGTGACGGGGGAACCGGGCGTGGTGACGGCGGCCACCGTGCGGTAGTCGGCCCGCGCCTGCCGCTCCTGGAGGGTGATGACGGCGTACCCGCGGCGTCCGTTGTAGAACTTCAGGTGCGGGTTGGCCCGCATCAGGTTGTTCCAGTTGGCCGGCTTCTCCGAGCCGTCCTTGCCGCTGGTGATGGATGTGGCGACGATCTCGGTGCCGACGGTGCGGGACGAGGGGTCGTCGAAGTCCCGCTTCAGGTCGAAGGCGTAGCCGACGTGGACGTCACCGGTCAGCACCATCAGGTTGTCCGCTCCGGCGGCCTCGGCACCCTTCAGGACCCGGTCGCGGGAGGCCGGGTAGCCGTCCCAGGAGTCCATCGAGAGCTTGTAGGCGTCGGTCGGTACGTCACGCCGCTGGGCGAAGTTGACCTGCTGCGGCACGACGTTCCAGATGGCCCGCGAGTGGCGCCAGCCGTCGATCAGCCAGCGCTCCTGGGCCGCGCCGGTCAGGGTGCGCGCGGGGTCCTCGGACTCGGGTCCTGGGGTCTGCCAGCCGTCGCCGTACGCCTGGTCGCTGCGGTACTGGCGGGTGTCGAGGATGTCGAACTGGGCGAGCCGGCCGAACTGCAGGCGCCGGTAGAGCCGCATGTCGGGGCCGGTCGGCCGCTGCGGGGCGCGCAGCGGCTGGTTCTCCCAGTACGCGCGGTAGGCGGCGGCCCGGCGGATCAGGAACTCCTCCGGCGGTACGTCGTTCTCGGGGGTGTCCCCCGCGTAGTTGTTCTCGGTCTCGTGGTCGTCCCAGGTGACGACGAAGGGGTGCGCGGCGTGGGCGGCGCGCAGATCGGGGTCGGACTTGTAGAGGGCGTACCGCAGCCGGTAGTCCTCCAGCGTGGTCGTCTCCCGGTTGAAGAGGGCGGGCAGGGTGCGGTCGGTGTAGTTGCGGGCCCCGCCGGTCGCGCTCACGGCGTACTCGTAGAGGTAGTCGCCGAGGTGGAAGACGACGTCGACGTCCTCCTGGGCGAGGTGCTTGTAGGCGGTGAAGTAGCCGTCGTGGTAGGCCTGGCAGGACACGGCGGCCAGACGCAGTTCGCTGTTGCGGGCCCCGTTGGCGGGCGCGGTGCGGGTCCGGCCCACCGGGCTGGTCCACTTGCCGGCGCGGAAGCGGTAGTAGAGGACGCGGCCGGCGTCCAGTCCCCTGACCTCCACGTGGACGCTGTGGTGGAACTCCGGGTGGGCGGTGGCGGAGCCGCGCCGCACGACACGGGTGAAGCGCTCGTCGCGGGCCAGCTCCCAGCCCACCTCGACGCGGGCGCGGGGCAGTCCGCTGTCGGGTTCGTAGGGGCGGGGCGCGAGCCTCGTCCACAGCAGGACGGAGTCGGGCAGCGGGTCGCCGGAGGCGACGCCGAGGGTGAACGGGTCCTCGCCGATCTGCCGGGTGTCCAGCTCGGCGGCGCCCGCGGCTCCCGCGGCCGGCAGGCCGACCGAGAAGGCGAGCGCGGCGGCGGCACCGGTGACGGTGAGAAATCGGCGGCGGCCCGTGTGCCGGGCGGCGTCGCGCAGCTCCTGCTCCTGCTCCTGCTGGTGCGATGAGTGCGTCATCTGTCCCTCCCCTGACTGGTGATGTGAGGGGAAGTCCACCGGCCCAGCACATCCGGCGGTTGTCGTGCTCGCGTCGCGCGGGCGTCGCCGGGATGAGGAATGCGACAGGAATGGGTCCCCAAGGGCAAACTCCGCATATGCGGCCAGAACCATGATCATCAACTCCGGTCCGGTTGGCCAGGGAATCGCCGGAACCCGATGCCGAAATCACCCCTGGGAACACGAACCCGCCATCCGGGGGCACCCTTTGAGAGGATCGGCGGTGCGGACGGCCGGTGCCCTTCGCCCCGCCCGGACCCTGGGCGTACGCTGCCGCACCATGAGCAACAATCTGTTGAACTCCGCGACGAGGACGGCTGTGGTCACGGGCGCGGGCTCGGGGATCGGCCGCGCCGTGGCTCTCGCCCTGACCGGCGCCGGCTGGTCGGTGGCACTGGCGGGCCGCCGCCCCGAACCGCTCGCCGGGACCGCCGCACTGACCGGGGAGCACGCCCGGGTGATCACCGTCCCCACCGACGTCTCGCACCCCGAGGAGGTGGACGCGCTCTTCTCCTCGGTGCGCGAGTCCTTCGGCCGCCTCGACCTCCTCTTCAACAACGCGGGCACCTTCGGTCCGGGCGGCGTGCCGGTCGAGGACCTCGCGTACGACGACTGGCGCACGGTGGTCGACGTGAACCTGACGGGGGCCTTCCTGTGCGCGCAGGCGGCGTACCGCCAGATGAAGGAGCAGGACCCGCAGGGCGGACGGATCATCAACAACGGCTCGGTCTCCGCGCACGCGCCGCGCCCGCACTCGGTCGCCTACACCGCGACCAAGCACGCACTGACCGGCCTGACGAAGTCACTGTCGCTGGACGGGCGCCCGTACCGGATCGCCTGTGGGCAGATCGACATCGGCAACGCGGCGACCGAGATGACCGAGCGGATGCGGACCGGAATCCTCCAGGCCAACGGCGAGCTGGCCGTGGAGCCGGTGATGGCGGCCGCGGACGTGGCGAGGACCGTGGTCCACATGGCGGAGCTGCCACTGGAGGCGAACGTCCAGTTCGCCACGGTGCTCGCGACGGCCATGCCGTACGTGGGCCGGGGCTGACCCCTCGACCAGCGGCGGCCGGATCGGCTGGAGTCGACCGGAATCGGTTGGGATTCGGTTGGAATCGCTCTCCGAACGGACAGAAGTGGCCAGCCATTACACCGGAGCGTTCAACGCCCGCCGGAAAGGCACCCCGCCCGGTCCGGCAAGCGCGTGCTGCCCTTATGCTCACTGCTCTTCACCGGAACTCCACGCAAGGAACACAACATGCACATACGCACGGCGGTGCCTCTCGCTCTGGCCGCAACCACCGCCCTCGCCGGTTCGCTGCTCGTCGCGGCACCGGCCTCCGCCGCCGCGCACCAGGGCGGAGTGCACCTCGGCAAGATCCAGTACGACAGCCCCGGCAAGGACACCCGCTCCAACGCGTCGCTCAACGCCGAGTGGGTCGAGATCCACAACAACACCAAGTCGAAGGTGCAGCTCAAGGGCTACAAGCTCAAGGACAACACCGGCTACACCTTCACCTTCGGCAGCTACAACGTCAGCGCGGGCAAGACCGTGAAGGTCCACACCGGCAAGGGCAAGGTCAGCTCCGGCCATGTGTACTGGAACCGCGGTTCGTACGTCTGGAACAACACCGGTGACAAGGCGCGGCTGATCAAGCCGAACGGCAAGCTGCTGGACTCCTGCTCCTGGACGAAGTCGGGCAAGGGCACCAAGAACTGCCACTGACCGGCCGTCGCGGTCCGGGACCTGCGGAATGTTCCGGACCGCGGCACGTTTGTGCGGCACGTGAACGAGCTCTGCCCGAGGGCCGAGGTCCCCTTCTGCTTCTACGGGCGGGCGACAACCGGGTACGGGTGAGCGGCACGGGCGCCAGGATCAGAGGCTGAGGAACTTCTGGTACCAGGGGGCGTGTTCGGCGAAGGACGTACGGAAGTCCGGACCCGGTACGCAGCCGAAGTCGCCCCAGACCCGCTCGTCGGCGAACCAGTGGTCCACGGTGAGCATCTCGAAATGATGCGTGGCGTGCGGGACACCGGTCAGCCGGGCGCGGGCCTCGTCCAGTCCGATCTCCGTCCGCGCCCACGGCAGCGCGAGCTCGGTGAGGACCGTGGACAGCAGCTCCGAACAGGTCACCGGCTCCGGATGGTTCACGTGGTAGACGCCGGCCGGGCGCTTCGGGGCGAGCGCCGCCCCGAGCAGCGCACGGCCCAGCGTCCCCACGTCGATCATCGAGTGGCGGGCGTCGCAGCCGACCGGCCCGGCCGACAGGTACCGCAGCAGGGCGACCAGCCCGGGGATCGCCCACCGGTCCCCCGCCCCGTGGACGATGTGCGGGCGCAGGACGGCTCCCCCGGCCGCGAGGACGTGCTGTTCGGCGGCAGCCCGGGTCAGGCTGGTGGCCGAGGCGGGGGCCGGTTCGGCCGTACCGGGGAGCAGCCCCGCGAAGGGGCCCCGGCCGTAGACGGAAGCGGTGCTCAGCTGGACGATCCGGCCGACGTCGCTGCGTACCGCCTCGTCGACCAGGGCCCGGGTGCCGTGGTCGTTGACGGTCCGGGCGGTCCGTTCACCGGAGCCGATGTGCGACGCGCAGTGGATCACCGCGTCGATGCCCTCGCAGCTGCCGCGCAGCGTCCCGGGATCGGCGAGATCCCCGTACACCGTCTCGACGCCGGCGGCCGAGGCGTCGAGCTCGGTGCGGTGGGTCATCAGCCGGAGACTGACACCGGGCGTGGAGCGGGCGGCGGCGGCCACCCGGCTGCCGACGAAACCGGCCGCGCCGGTGATGAGGATGCGCGTGGTCATGGGCGGCGGCTCCGGGCGTCGCTGAGGCCGGTCTGACGGAGATCCGGCGTGCGGAGAGTGCAGGTGAAGGCGGGTTCGTCGTCCTGGACGGCCCGTATGCGTACCCCGGCCGGCAAGGTGCCGTCGGCGGGGACGGGCAGGGCCTCGATCCAGCAGGGCCGGTCGAGTTCCACGTACTGGAGGAAGTCGGCCTGTATCGATGTCGGGAGGAAGGTGCGGCCGGGAGAGGCGGCCTGGGCGGCCTGCCGGGCGGCCTCAAGGAGCAGAATGCCCGGCACGTGGTCGTTGGCGTGGCTGAACAGGGTCGGATGGCCGGTGTCGAGCCGCAGCGCCCAGGTGCTGGGGGCCGCCGCGGGCGCGAGGACGACGTCCTGCTCGGAGGTCCTGCCCACCGTGCGGGGTGCGACGGCGGGCAGGAGGGGTATGCGCGCGTCGGACGTGGCGCTGTGGTGGCCGCGTACCCGCTGGTAGGCCCTGGCCGAGGTGCAGCTGATCCGCCCGCCGCCGGAGGCCAGCACGGCGCCGCGGCGGTGCAGGAGGAGCTCCAGCTGCATGGAGCCGAGGCTCCGGCCGCGGCGCTGTATCCGGGAACAGGACACGTCCACCGTGATGTCCCAGGGGTCCTCGCCCAGAACGAGGCGCTCGACCTCGGAGAAGTACCGCAGTTCCCACATCACGAAGGCGTCTCCGAGGGGTACGCCGAACTCGGCGTGTGCGATCAGCATGGTGGTCTGCCGCATGGTCTCCGCGATCAGCAGCGGGTCCTGGTGGCGGCCCGCGACGGGGGCGAAGAAGCGGTGGGACCGCGGCCAGTGGGCCGACACCGAGAACTGGGAGTCGGTCAGCCGGGTCAGTCCGGTGGGGAACACGTCCTGCGCGTCGGACCGGTGGACCAGCTGTCTCAGGTGCTCCGGGGAGCCCCCTCTTCGCGCCGGTTGCGCCATTCCGGCGGCGGTGGCGGAGCCCGGAGCTCCGCAGGACGTCCCGGCGTGTCCGGTGTTCCCCTCGGCTCCGACATCCTCGACCGACACCGAAGCGCTGCGTGAGGTGATCTGAACCATGAAGTTCCCCCAGGAGGATCCGAGTCACAGAGCCGAGCCGCCCCGCAGTAAGATACTGACAGCCCGGTTTTACTTTCCAGCCAACCCCATGTGGCACCGACCCCGCCACCACTAGAGAGAAGCTGATGGCACAACAGGCGCGCGCGATCCAGACCCGACGGTCGATCCTGGTGGCGGCCGCCGAGGTGTTCGACGAGCGCGGCTACAGCAGCGCCACCATCAGCGAGATCCTCGCGCGGGCGGGGGTGACCAAGGGCGCGCTCTACTTCCACTTCGCCTCGAAGGAGGATCTCGCGCTCGGGGTGATGGACATACAGCTGCACAGCGACCCGTTTCCTCCTCAGCTGACCAAGCTCCAGGAACTGGTGGACCAGGGGATGATTCTCTCCTACCGCCTGCGCCATGAGCCACTGGTACGGGCCAGCGTCGGCCTGGCCATGGACCAGGCCGTGGAGGGGCTCGACCGGGGCACGCCGTTTCGCGCCTGGATAGACCGGCTCGAACACCTGCTGCAGGCCGCGAAGGGCCAGGGCGAGCTACTGCCGCACGTCGACCCGGGTGAGACCGCCGAGATGCTGGCCGGATCCTTCTCGGGGATCCAGGTGATGTCCCAGGTCCTGTCCAACCGCGAGGACCTCGGCCGGCGCATCTCGGTCCTGCTGCACTACGTCCTGCCGAGCATCTCGACGCCGGCTGTTCTGGCCACTCTGGATATGGCCGAAGATCGCGGTGAGCGTCTGCTCCGCTCCCTCGAAACCGTACCCAGCCAGGTCGGCAGCCCCAACTGACCGTCCGAATCGGTCGCTTGGCGGCCGAAAGCAGACCGCATGGTCGGGAATGAGCCGCCCGATCCTGCCGGTTCGGCCGAATCCACGCCCCGTCCGCGCGGCGCCCGTATGGTCGGTGACACGGAGTCAATTACCTGACAGGAGCAGCCGATGTCCGTCCGCCGCGTCGTCCCGAACATCCCCGTCGACGCGGGCTCGGACCCTGAAGGCGAGGCCGGCGCCATGCGGGCGAACGCGGCGTTCTACGGGCTGCTGGGGTTCGAGGAGGTCATGAACCAGGGCTGGATCATGACGCTCGCCTCCCCCTCCCAACCCACCGCCCAGGTCAGCGTGATGACCGCCGACAGGACCGCACCGGTCATCCCGGACATGAGCGTCGAGGTGACGGATGTGGACGCGGCGCACACGGCGCTGGTGCACACCGGCGCGGAGATCGTGTACGGCCCGCACGACGAGGAATGGGGCGTGCGCCGCTTCTTCGTACGGGACCCGAACGGCCGGGTCATCAACGTCCTGAGCCATGCCGCGAGCGGTCACTGACCCCGGCGACAGTGACCCGGCAAGGCCTCGTCCTCCCCGTCAACCCCTGCCGTAGTGGACAGCGCAGCTACGGGGACATCGGCGGATGAGATGCTGCGCATTGAATTCGGGACAGAGGATCTCAACCGGCTGCGGCTGGCGGAAACCGTCTATCCGACTTGGACGTGAGCTCGGACAGCTCTACCCGGACGGGTGCATGCCCGCATCCGTGCGCCGGCTCGCAGAGGGGGATCTCGGAGCGCTGCACCGGCTGGGCGACTCGCTGCGGCATTTCCACCGTGTCGCGGTGGCGCCCTACCAGGACGCGATCCGCGCCGAGGTCGCCGCCGACCTGCCGCACCGCTCGCAGGCGGCGCTCGCCTCGGGTGCCGAAGGGCTGCTGGCCAGCTACCGGTCGGAGCTGATCCGGCGGGACGGGACGCTGGAGTGCGCGTATCCAATCGAGTGGGAACTCGCCCTGAACGGGCGGCCGTTGCACTTGATCCCGTCGTTCTTCCGCACCCGCTGGCCGGTGACGCCGGCCGACCCGGAGCTGCCGCCCGTCCTGGTGCTCCCGCCGGCTCCCGCGCCGGGCCGGCTCGACCGGACCCGCCCGCCCTCCGGCACCCTGTACTCACTGGGCCGGCTGCCCGGCCACACCCGCGCGCAGGTGCTCGATCTCCTGGACCGGCCCATGTCGACCGGCGGGATCGCGGCCGAGCTGTCCTCGCCCCGGCGAGCGCGAGCCGGCACGCGGCGGTGCTCCGCGAGGCGGGCCTGATCAGTTCGCACCGCCGGCGCCACCATGTGCTGCACCGGCGGACCTCGTTGGGCGAGGCCCTGCTGAACGGCGAGCCGGGCACGGCGGCGTGACACGCGTACGGCGGCGGCCGGACCCCCGTACCGGCCGCCGCCGTAGGCGTTCACGCACCTCCCATGACGGGGCGGCGCGCGGCCCCGGACCGCGATTCGACGAGGACGCAAACTCCCGCCGGGCCGGAGCGGGTTCGCGCATCGGAGGACTAGGGCCTCTCGTTTGGATCATGCCGGGCTCGCGGGGGCCGGTGCCGTACCTCGCGGCGTTGTCATCGGTCGCCAGGTTCCCCAAGCTCTCGGCTCCGCTCGAGCAGGGGAGGCCCCTTCGCCCTGACTCCCTCCTCCGCCTTGCCATGCACGGCACCGGACCCCGCTCCCTGATCCAGCCTGATCCAAACGAAAGACCCCAGATGTTCTGTCTCGGGAGGTCGTGAACCCGCGGGAACCACGGCGTGCCGTGGGGCACTCTGCGAGAATCAGGGCCATGACAGCGACCGAAACCGATTCTGTGCTCAAGCGGTTCGTCGCCGATGTGAGGCTGTCGGTGCCCACGGTGGCCGTCTGGGCACACGGCTCGCTCGCGCTCGGTGACTTCCAGGAGGGACGGAGCGATCTCGACCTCATCGCCGTGGTAGAGAGCCCGCCGGACGCGGCCCGGCGGGAGCGGCTGGCGGAGGTTCACCAGCGTTTGCTGGACGAGGAGCCGGCCGCGGCCAAGCTGCACTGCTCGTACATGCCCAGGGGATCACTCGCCGAGGCCGGAACGGACCATGTCACCTGGGCACACGGCACGATCCTGGAACGCCCCGTCACACCGGTCACCCGCCGCGAACTGCTCGACGGCGGACTCGCCCTGCACGGCCCGCCGCCGGCCGAACTGCTCCCGCCGCTCGTACCCGGGCAGTTGGAGGACTACATCCGGGGCGACCTGCGGGAGTACTGGCTCCCGGCCACCGGCAGACCTCACCTCTGGCTCCAGGACATCTGGGTGGACCTCGGCCCGCTGGTCCTGGCCCGCGCCGTGGTCACGCTGCGCGACGGGCTGATGATCACGAAGGGCGAGGCCCTGACGGAACTGCTGGACCTCGGCGCGCCCGCGGACCTGGTCCGCGACATCCGCGAGCGCCGGTACGCGGATCCCGTACCGATCAGCCGTGCGGAGCGCGTGCGCCGGGGGGAACGGGCGCGCGCTTTCGTCCGGCGCGGCATCCGGAGCACGCTCGCGATCGCGACGGACGAAGGATCCGCGTAGGGCCTCCTCCGGGCCCGTCCGGGCCTGTCCGCGGGCCTGTGCGGCGGGCCCGTGCGAGGGCCCATGCGAGGGCCCGTGCGAGGGCGAGAGCATCAGATCCAACCTTCCTGTCGTGCTCGTCGGTATGGCATGGCCGCTTGCGGTACTAATGCTCTTTGTGCGCCGATGCCTACTCCTCGGAACGTCTTTCTCCGTACTCATCGACCAGGACCGGATCGAAGTCGTGCACCGCAATCGGCACACAGTTCTTGCACCAGGACATCCGTCGCCTGTCAGTACGGACAATGCGCGACTCAGCAGGGCGCCCGACCCGCTACCACGCCATCCAGGCAATCCTCCATAACCACGCGCTCTCCTCCACCGACGCCCCACTGCCGCAGGAATGGATTACTCTCATTCCTCTCGCTCCGATGCACCCCCTCGACACTCAGCTCAGAGAAGCCCTGGCACGCTTCGGAGGCTCCGCCTGGGAGCCCCCACTCCGCAACTGAACACGCAACTGGCAGCACGTCAGAATTCCCCACCATTTCGGTGAGCGGCAGTATCCGCTCACCGACATGGTTGCCCGGCAGCCCTCTCGCGGCGATCACTCTCAAGACCACCACGGCGCATTCGACGAAATGGCGCCACTTCGCACCGTGGTGGTGACCTCGGCGAGGACCGCACTGATGCCCTCACGCCAGAACACAATGAGATCCGCGTCCGCGGCATCGGCCCTGGCGCCCCGTGGGCGCCGGTGGCCCTCTCGCGCTCCCCCGCGGACACGGGGGTGATCGGCCGGACGAGTTCTGGTGGTCGCGAGTCCTGGTCGTCGCGAGACGTACCGGCGGACCGGTCCGTGTGGGCGTTCCGAACGGCCGGCCCCGCGCGCTACGAGAAGGGAGTGCCGGCGGGCAGCAGGGCTTCCGCCCCGGCCGGTGGAAACGGCCACACGGTTGATCACGGCTTCCGCCTGCGTGTACACCGGGAGTCGCGGACCGGGGGCGTTCTATTGTTCTCCGGTGCGCTCTGTCCCCTGGTGGGTCCTGTTCTCCTCGGTGTGCGCGCCGATCCTTCTCGTCGGAGGCTGGTCGGTCGCGGCGGAACTTCAGGGACCCGGATACGACCCGGATTCGACAACGATCAGCATCCTCGCCGCCGACGGTGCCGCCGGCTACTGGGTGATGACATCGGCCATGCTGGCCCTCGGCGTGTGCCACATGGTCACCGCCTGCGGGCTGCGCCTGGCCGCGCCCTTCGGACGGCTGGCGCTGGCGGGCGGCGGGCTTTCGGCGATGCTGCTCGCGCTCTTCCCGGCGCCGCCCAGCGGCGGCTCGTTCGCGCACGGTGCCGTGGTGGTGGTGGGATTCGCGCTGCTGGCGATGTGGCCGGTTCTGGCCGTGCGACGCGGCGCCTCCACCGTGCGACTGCCGACAGAACGAGCGACCGCGTCGGTCTGGCGAGCGGCCGAGTCCCTCGGCAGAACCATGCCGTGGGGCCTGCGGCCCATGCCGTCCGCCGGAGCCACCGCGGTGATGTGGCTCGCGGGTGCGTGGTTTCTGCTCGCACTCCTGGCGTTCGGCTCGGCCGGAGCCGCCGAGCGCGTCACCACGTTCGCGCAGTCGTTCTGGCCCCTCGTCGTGGTCGTCTCATGCGCCCGGTGGACGGGCGACGACGGACAGCCGGCCTGATCACCACCTGGAACGGCCCTTCGGGTCGCTCGCGGCGTTGGTGGCCTGCTCGGTCACGCCTCGCCGGCGGGGCAGGGCAGTTAGAGAGGGGGTCTTGACCCCGAAATCCTGAACACGGGTTATGCGGCTTGTGCCAGCGTAGTTCGTGTGAGTTGGAGACGTTGAGGTTCCCCGAGATGCGGAAGATGGTGACAGAGAGTCAGATGGTTCTCATGAGAGGAACATCGACCATGGCTGCCCCCAGGAAATACTCGCTGGAGTTGCGTGCGCGTGCGCGTGCGGATGTATCGCACCTCGGATCCGAAGCCGCAGATCAAGAAGCTGGCCGTCGACCTCGGCGTGCATCCGGAGGCCCTGCGGGGCTGGATCCGCCAGGCCGAGGCCGATGCCGGCGAGCGTGACGACCGGCTGACCACCGATGAACACGCCGAGCTGGTGGCCCTGCAAGGAGAACGCCCAGCTCAAGCGGGCGAACGACGTACTACGGACGGCCTCGGCATTTTTCGCGGCGCAACTCGCCCCGACCCGGCCCAGGTAACCGCGCTCCTCGACGAGCATCCGCACCTGGGAGTCGAGTGCGTACTTCGGGAACTCTCCATCGCCCCCTCCACCTACTACCGCTGGCGCCGGGCCGAGAAGGAGCCATGCGAGCGGCGGCGTCGCGACGTCGAGCTCACCGAGCAGATCAAGGAGATCCACACCCAGTCCGGTGGCATCTACAGGTCACCGCGCGTGCACGCCATGCTGAAACGCGAGGGCGTCCACGCGGGCCGCAAGCGCGTCGAACGGTTGATGCGCGAGGCCGATCTGGCGGGTCTCAGCCCGCGCCGGAATTGAAGAGCACCAGCCACATACGTTCGCACCCCTCAGGGCCTCACCTGCCCCTCCGCCTCAGGGACTTCCAGCGCTGTCCGAGGGGCTTTCGAGGGACTTTCCGCTGTCTAACGCGGCAAGGCTGCGAAAGTTCAGAAAGAGCCTCCGACACAGGTCAGAGACCCTTTCAGTGGCAAAACCGCTGGTAGCGGCAGACGAGTCGGGCTGTACGCCGGGTTCTGTCGCCCGGTCGCCTCGCGGCGGCCGGGGAGACGGCCATCCATCTAGGACCGGCATTGCTGCCGGTCTCGTGCGGTCTACCCGCGAACTCGGGCGGGCAGCCCTCGAACGTTCGCGCAGGGCCCTCTTGCGACGGCCCCTCTTGACCTTGCTCCGGGTGGGGTTTACCTAGCCGCCTGAGTCGCCTCAGGCGCTGGTGGTCTCTTACACCACCGTTTCACCCTTACCGAGGACCGAAGTCCAAGGCGGTCTGTTTTCTGTGGCACTGTCCCGCGGGTCACCCCGGGTGGCCGTTAGCCATCACCCTGCCCTGTGGAGCCCGGACGTTCCTCGGGAGGGTCCGAAGATCCTCACGCGGCCGTCCGCCCGGCTCGTCTGCCGTGGCGCCCATGCTACCTGCCCGACGGTGGCCCGGAACCGCGCGGAGGTGTCAGGCGCGGGGCGCGCCGAAGGCCGCGATCCCGGCCTCCCAGGCCGCCGGTACGTCGGAGTCCGCGGGGAAGCGGCCGTTCAGCTCCATCGTCACCATGCCGTGGGCGAAGGCCCAGGCCGCGCGTGCGCGGTCCTCGTCGCCGGCGAGGGCGCGCAGGAGCGGGGCCGCGGCGCGTGCCTCCAGGTCCGGGGGGAGGGGGCGGCCGGTGGTGAGGCGGTAGAGGTGCGGGTGTGCGAGGGCGTGGGTCCGGTAGGCGGTGGCCAGGGCCGGGAAGGAGCCCGGCGCGGCGGTCTCGGCCGCCTCCAGGGCCCCGGCCGTCTCCCGCAGCATCACGCCGACCAGGGCGTTCACCACCGACGACTTGTCCGGGAAGTGCTTGTACAGCGAGGGCGCCGTGATGCCCACGCGTGCGGCGAGGCGGCGCATGGTGAGCGCCTCCGGGCCCTCCTGCTCCAGGAGCGTGCGCGCGGCGGTGACGATCTGGCGGGGGCGGTCGGTGGCGGGCGGGGCCACGAGGTCAGTCACGCCGGTCCTTCCTTCGTACGAGGCACGGAGCGCGGGCACGGGCACGCGGCACGGGGGCACGGGGGCACGCGGGCACGGGCACAGCACACGAGCCCGGCACACGAGCACCGGGCCGAATGCGCGATCGTACGAGATACGGACGATCCGCGCGGACAGGGCGGACGGGCCAGACGGGGCGGGAACGGATGGCCGGGCGGCTTGACCTTGCCGCAGCGTCAGGGTTTCTACTGGCGCCATGCGCATCGGAGAGATCGCCGCGCTCGTCGGGGTCACCCCCCGGACCGTTCGGCACTACCACCACATCGGCCTGCTGGCCGAGCCCGCACGCCGGGCCAACGGATACCGCTCCTACGGCGTGCGCGACGCCGTGCTGCTGGCGCGCATCCGGCGGCTCACCGAGCTGGGGCTCGGCCTGGACGAGGTGCGCGAGGTCCTCGCCGGTGACGCCGGGCGCGAGCTCGGTGACGTACTGCGTGAGCTGGATGCCGACCTGGCCCGGCAGGAGCGGGAGATCCGGGAGCGGCGGAAACGCCTGGCCGGCCTGATGGACGGGCCGCTGGACGGTACGGAGTCCGTGTCGCCCGCGCTGGCCGAGCTGCTGGCCACCGCGCCGGTCACCGGCTCCCCGGCCGCCGCCAAGGACCGTGAGCACCTGATGCTGCTGGACACGATCGGTGGCGGCAGCGAGATCTACGCCGCGCTGCGGCCGCTGGCGGGCGATCCGGCCGTGCTCGCACTCTACGAACAACTGGACGCGCTCGCGGCCGCGTCCCCCGACGATCCCCGGATCGGACCGCTGGCCGACCGGATGGCCGCCCTCGCTCCCGATGAGGTGCTGGACGCGATTCCGGCCGACGGACCGGTGATGACCGGATTCGGGGAGGCCCTGCTCGCGGACTACACACCCGCGCAGGCCGAGGTGGTGCGCCGGGTGATGGTCGCGTTGACCGTACGGAGCAGGAGCAGGAGCAGGAGCGAGAACGGGAAGAAGGAGAAGGGGGCGCAATGAGTGGAGTGCGAGGGGCGCGGCTGGTGGTCATGGGGGTGGTGCCCTTCGAACTTGGGCTGGCTGTCTGCCTGTTGGCCGGGATACGGATACCGGCCGCCGTGCTGATCGGCGCCGAGGTGACCGTCCTGGCCGCCTTGGTCCTGGAGGCCGTCGTGCTGGGGCGGCTCTGGCGCGCGGGCCGGCGGGCGGGCGCGGGGCGGCGGGAGGCGGTGGGTGCGGCGTTGCGTACCGTCGTACCCGAGAAGGTGTGCCGGCTCGTCGGGCACGAGATGCGCGCCCTGCACAGCCTGGGGCTGTGGGTGCTCCGGCGGCGCCACGCGGTGCCGGAGGGGGCGCTCGCCGCCCCGTACACCGGGCCGCAGACCGCGATGATGTACGCGCTGCTCTTCGTCTCCGTGGTGGAGACGGTGATGTTCGCGCTGCTGATCCCCTGGCCGGCCGTGCACCGGATTCTGCTCGTGGTGGATGTGTACGGGGTGCTGCTGGTGCTCGCCCTGCACGCCTCGTGCGTGGTCCGGCCGCACGTGGCGGGCGTGGACGGCTCGCTGCGGATTCGGTACGGGGCGCTGTTCGACCTGCGGGTCCCGGCTGTCGCGATCGCCAGGGCTCGGGTCGAACGGCGTTACCCCGAGGGCAAGTTGGTGCAGCTGCACACGGACGGGGTGCTGGATCTCGCCGTGGGCGGCCAGACGACGGTGACCGTGGAGCTGACCGCACCGCTCGGCTTCGTGCGGCCGTTCGGCGGACGCGGGCAGGCGCACACCGTCCGCTTCCACGCCGATGACCCGCGGTCCGTCGTCGCCGCGCTCACGCCGGCGCGAACAGCACCTTCGCCGAGCCCGGATCCGCCTGCGTGAGCCGTACCCGCAGCCGTTCCCCGAGCGGGAGCCTCGTGGTGCCGCCCTCGATCCGGCCGACGATCGCCGGGTCGTCGATGTGGATGGTGCCGGTGGTCGGCTCCTGTTCCTTCACGTCCACCACGTACGCGTCGAAGACCGCGCCGATCCGGTCCTTGAGCAGTGCGGCCTCGACGAGGTCCACGCACTCGCGTTCCACCGTATTGGCCCGCCGGGTCCCGTCCGCCATCTCCTTCGGCAGGGCGGGCAGCGCGGCCAGGACCCATTCGGGCGGCTCACGGTCCGCGGCGGCGGCGACGCACAGTTCGGCCGCGTACCGGTCGACGAGGCGGCGCAGCGGCGCGGTGCAGTGGGTGTAGAGGTCGGCGACGGCGGCGTGGACGGCGGGGGTGGGCAGTTCACCGTTCTCGAAGACGGTGTACCCGGCGCCGCGCAGCAGGGTGGTGCAGTCCTGGAGGAAGGCGGCGTGGCTGGTCTTCCTCGGGTCGAGCGAGCGGACGATCCGCGCGTACGGGACATGGTGCGGCCAGTCGATGCGCAGGGCCTCGGCCGAGCGCCGGAGGCGGGCGACGGCGCCGTCCGGGGCGACCGGCAGCGTACGCAGGATGCCGGTGCCGGTCCCGGTCATCAGCCGGGCCGCGGCCATGCCGGTGAGCAGTGAGATCTGGGCGTTCCAGCCGTCGGCGGGCAGCGGGGCCCGGTACTCCAGGCCGTAGCCGCCGTCGCGCTCGACGATCTCCTGCTCGGGCACGTTGAGGGAGATGCCGCCGCGGGCGACCTCCTGCTCCTCGCGGAGGGTGCCGATGTCCCTGAGCAGCGCGAGGGACTCCTCGGCGGTCCCCGCGTCGATCCGCCGCTGCACGCCCGCGTAGTCGAGTTTGGCGCGGCTGCGTACGAGGGCCCGGCGCACCCGGGTGGCGACGGCGCGGCCCTCGGTGTCGAGGTCGATCTCCCACAGCACGGCGGGGCGGGTCTGACCGGGGAGGAGGCTGGCGGCGCCCTCGGAGAGCGACGTGGGGTGCAGCGGCACCCTGCCGTCGGGGAAGTAGAGGGTCGTCACCCGGCGGTGGGCCTCGGTGTCGAGTGCGCCGCCTGGGCGGACGAAGGCGGCGACGTCTGCGATGGCGTAGTGCACGCGGTAGCCGTGGGCGCGGCGTTCGAGGTGCATCGCCTGGTCGAGGTCGGTGGAGGCGGGCGGGTCGATGGTGAGGAACGGCAGCTCCGTGGCGTCCTCGTGTCCGGCGACCGACGGGTTCCTCGCCGCGTCGGCCGCTTCGGCGAGCACGTCGGGCGGGAAGTCGTCCGGGAGCCCGAGTTCGGTGCGCAGCCCGCGCAGGGCCGTCCGCAGCGGGGTGCCGGCTGCGCCGGTCAGGTGGAGATGGCGGCGGGGCATGGACCGAGCGTATGGCCGGGCGGGGAGGGCGGCATCCCGGGTGGCGGGGATCGGGGGCGTGACTCCCCCGTACGCTGGCGCGAGGGGTTTTTTTACGGACCCGGGCGTCACCGCCGGGGCTGTGGACCGGTCCGCAACGCCTGTCACCCCTTTCCGTGCGTACGAAGGAGAACCGCCGTGCTCGTGCTGTTGCCGCCCTCCGAAGGAAAGGCCGCCTCGGGTCGGGGAGCACCTCTGAAGCCCGAGTCGCTGTCGCTGCCGGGCCTGGCCGCGGCGCGGGCCGCCGTGCTGGACGGGCTCGTGGAGCTGTCCGTGGCGGACGAGGAGAAGGCCCGTGTGGTGCTGGGGCTGAGCGAGGGGCTGCGCGGCGAGATCGCGAAGAACGTCGAGCTGCGGACGGCGGGCACCCGCCCGGCCGGGGAGATCTACACCGGGGTGCTGTACGACGCGCTGGATCTGGCGTCCCTGGACACCGCCGCCCGCCGCCGGGCCGGGAAGTCGCTGCTGGTGTTCTCCGGGCTGTGGGGGGCGGTCCGGGTGGGCGACCGGATTCCTCCGTACCGCTGCGCGATGGGGGTGAAGCTGCCGGGTCTCGGGGCGCTCGGGGCGTTCTGGCGCACGCCGATGGCGGAGGTCATGCCGGAAGCGGCCGGGGACGGCCTGGTGCTGGATCTGCGGTCGTCCGCGTACGCGGCGGCGTGGAAGCCGAAGGACGCGGTCGCGGAGCGGACGGCGAGCGTGCGGGTGCTGCACTCCCAGCTGGTGGGCGGGGTGGAGAAGCGGTCGGTGGTCAGTCACTTCAACAAGGCGACGAAGGGCCGGATGGTCCGCGATCTGCTGATGTCGGGCGCCGCCCCGAAGGGGCCCGCGGAGCTGGTGGGCGTCCTGCGGGATCTCGGGTACGCGGTGGAGGCCGAGGCGCCCGCGCGGGCCGGGCGGGCGTGGGAGCTCGATGTCGTGGTGACGGAGATCCACTGACCCCGGCCCCCGCCCCTGACTCGGACCCCGACTCGGACCCGTCCCCGAACCCAGCCCCAGCCCTGTCCCCGGCCCCGGCCCCGGCCCTGTCCCCGGCCAGCGTTGCAACATACGCAACGCTCGTTGCGTGGAGTGCGGTCTTCGCGGCAGGATGACGTCATGACCTCCTCCGTGCTGGACCTTGCCCCCGTCGTGCCCGTCGTCGTCCTGGAGGACGCCGCCGACGCGGTGCCGCTCGCCCGTGCCCTGGTCGCGGGCGGGCTCCCGGCGATCGAGGTGACCCTGCGGACCGCCGCGGCCCTGGACGCGATCAAGGCCATCGCGGCGGAGGTGCCGGACGCGGTGGTCGGCGCCGGCACGGTGATCTCCCCCCGGAACGTCTCCGACACCGTGGCCGCCGGGGCGCGGTTCCTGGTCAGCCCCGGCTGGACGGACGCCCTCCTGGACGCGATGAAGGCGTCGGGGGTGCCGTTCCTGCCGGGTGTCTCCACGACGTCCGAGGTGGTCGCGCTGCTGGAGCGCGGGGTCACCGAGATGAAGTTCTTCCCGGCCGGGGCGGCGGGCGGCACGGCCTATCTGAAGGCGCTCTCCGCACCGCTCCCCCAGGCCCGGTTCTGCCCGACCGGCGGCATCTCGCTCGCCTCGGCGCCCTCCTACCTGGCCCTGCCGAACGTCGGCTGTGTGGGCGGCAGCTGGATGGTGCCCGCCGACGCGGTGGCGGCCGGGGACTGGGCGCGGGTGGAGCGGCTGGCCGCCGAGGCGGCGGCCCTGCGCGGCTGATCCCCCACACGACTCCCCCGGACACCGTGCGGCCCGGCCGGTCGCGGTGAACTCCCTCAGTTCGCCGCCGCCCGACCGGTCGTGGTGAACTCCCTCAGTTCGTGTGCATGCTCCCCGGCAACCGGGGCACGAGACCCTCAGGGACGTGACCCGGACTCCGGGTGACCCGGGTTCCGGCAGGTATCCCCCGCCTCGCCGGAACCGCCTGTGCCCCATCGGCCTCCCCCCGGCCGATGGGGCACCGCGCTGTCCGGGGCCGGTGCCCCCTGGGTGGCTACCGCAGGTGGGACGTGTCGTTCAGGAGCCGTACGGAGGCGTTGCCGTCCGCGTAGTAGGCCACGGTCGACAGGGACGCCGCCGAGAGCTCCATCCGGAACAGCGACTCCGGCGGTGCACCCAGCGCCAGCCGGACCAGGGTCTTGATGGGCGTGACATGCGTGACCACGAGCACCGTGCGGCCCGCGTGGCGGGCGGTGAGGCGGTCACGGGTGGCCGCGACGCGGCGGGCGACCTCGGCGAAGCTCTCGCCGCCACCGGTGGGCGCCGCCTTCGCGGAGGCGAGCCAGGCGTCCAGGTCCGCGCGGTGACGCTCCCTGACCTCGCCGAACGTCAGCCCCTCCCAGGCACCGAAGTCCGTCTCGCGCAGGCCGTCCTCGATCCGGACCTCCAGGCCCAGCCGGGCCGCCACCGCGCCGGCCGTCTCTCGGCAGCGGCGCAGCGGGGAGCTGACGATGTCCTGCACCGTCCCGCGGGCGGCGAAGGCTTCGGCGGCGCACTCGGCCTGCCGACGGCCGGCGGCGGAGAGCTCGGGGTCGGTGCCGCCGCTGCCGGAGAACCGCTTCTGCGGGGTGAGGGCGGTCTCGCCGTGCCGCAGCAGGAGGAAGGTGGCGGGCGCGCCCAGGTCGGGGGCGGCGCCCCAGCCGACCTGCGGGGTTTCGCCGGCGACCTGCGGGGTTTCGCCGGCGGGCCGGTTCAGCGCGGCCCTGGCCCTCGCGGCGCCGGCCGCCGCGTCACCCGGCGGGCCGGAGACCGGGGGCAGGGCGGCGGCCACCGAGGACCTCGGGGTGTCGAGGGCGGCCGTCGAGGACGACGGCTCCCACTGCCTGCCCCGCTTGCCCGCGTCCATCGCCTCGTTCGCGAGCCGGTCCGCGTGCTTGTTCTCCTCGCGCGGGATCCACTCGTAGGTGACGGCGGAGGCCGGGAGGACCCGGGCGGCCTCGGCCGCGAGCGGCTTCATGTCGGGGTGCTTGATCTTCCAGCGGCCCGACATCTGCTCCACGACCAGCTTGGAGTCCATCCGGACGTGCACCCGCGGCCCGCCGTCACCCGAGGCGTCCGGCACGAGTGCCTTCGCGGCCCGCAGACCGGCGATGAGGCCCTTGTACTCGGCGACGTTGTTCGTCGCGACGCCGATGTACTCGGCCGCCTCGGCCAGCGTCTCCCCCGTCACCGGGTCGATGACGACCGCGCCGTACCCGGCGGGCCCCGGGTTGCCCCGGGAGCCGCCGTCGGCCTCGATGACGAACTGGCGCGGCGGGGTCACTACAGACCCGAGTCCGCGGTGCGGACCAGGATGCGGTGGCAGTTCTCGCAGCGCAGCACCGTGTCGCGGGACGCGGCCTTCACGTCGTTGATCTCGGTGATGTTGAGCTCCAGCCGGCAGCCCTCGCAGCGGCGCTGGTAGAGGCGGGCGGCGCCCACCCCGCCCTGCTGGGCGCTGAGCTTGTCGTACAGCTTGAGCAGGTCGGCGGGGACAGAACCGGCGACGACCTCGCGCTCCCTGGTGAGCGTCGCGGTCTCCTCGTCGATCTCGTTCGTCGCGGCGTCCCGGCGGGCGGTCGCGTCGTCGGCCTTGGCCTGGACGGCGGAGACCCGGTCGGTCAGCTCGGCGACCCGCTCCTGCGCGGACTCCCGGCGCTCCATGACCTCGAGGACGACGTCCTCCAGGTCGCCCTGGCGCTTGGCCAGCGAGACGATCTCCCGCTGCAGGCTCTCCAGGTCCTTGGGCGAGGTGACACTGCCGGAGTCCATCCGCTGCTGGTCGCGGGTGGCGCGCTGGCGCACCTGGTCCACGTCCTGCTCGGCCTTGATCTGCTCGCGGGCGGTGTCGCTCTCCTCGGTCGTGGAGGCGACGAGGAGGTCGCGGAGTTGGGCGAGGTCGGTCGTGAGCGACTCGATCTCGGTGTGCTCGGGAAGGGTGTTGCGCTTGTGCGCGAGCTGGGCGAGGCGCTGGTCGAGGGCCTGGACGTCGAGGAGTCGGATCTGGTCGGCGGGCGCGGCGTTCAGTTGGGGGCTCCAGAAGAGTGGTGGGTGGTCCAGGGGTCGGTGACCTGCTTCGAGACGTGGACCCGCAGGTCCCATCCGTGGCGGTCGGAAATCGCGTCGAGCTGTGCGGCGGCCTGTTCGCACCACGGCCATTCGGTGGCCCAGTGTGCGGCATCGACCAGGCCGAGCGACGAGTGCTGGACGGCCTCGGAGGCCGGGTGGTGGCGCAGGTCCGCGGTGAGGTAGGCGTCCGCACCCGCGGCGCGCACGGCGTCGAAGAGGCTGTCACCGGATCCGCCGCTCACCGCGACGGTGCGCACGAGGGTGTCCGGGTCGCCGGCCAGCCGGATGCCCTGCGCGGTGGCGGGCAGCCGGGCGGCGGCTCGGGCGGCGAACTCGCCGAGGGTCTGCGGGTGGTCGAGCGTGCAGATCCGGCCGAGGCCCCGGCGTCCCCTGGGGTCCGTCGGGTCCGGTACGAGGGGCCGCTCGACGCGCAGGTCGAGGGCGCCGGCGAGGGCGTCGGAGACGCCGGGATCCGCGGAGTCGGCGTTGGTGTGGGCCACGTGCAGCGCGATGTCGTGCTTGATCAGCGTGTGCACGACCCGGCCCTTGAAGGTGCCGGCCGCGACCGTCGTCGTACCGCGCAGATAGAGCGGGTGGTGGGTGACGATCAGCTGGGCGCCGAGCCTCAGCGCCTCGTCGGCGATGTCCTGGACGGGATCGACGGCGAAGAGCACCCGGTCGACCTCGGCGTCCGGATCACCGCAGACGGTGCCGACCGCGTCCCATTCTTCGGCCCACTCGGGCGGCCAGAGGGCGTCGAGCTCGCTGATGACTTCAGACAGACGGGGCACGGAGGAAAGGCTACCTGCCCTCCGTGCCCCGCGGTCCATGGCGCTGCGCCCCGTACGGACGGGGCGGCGGCGAGTCATGAATCGTTACTTCACCAGGTCGGCGCGGAGGTCGTCGAGGACCAGGTTCGCGGCCGTGACGCCGAGGCCGAGGTACCAGGTCTCGTCGGAGACGTTCTTGGCCCGTCCCTCCTTCACCGCCGTGAGGTTCTTCCACAGCGGGTTGGACTGGGCGGTGTCGCGCTTGGTGGCCTTCACGTCGCCGTACACGCCGGTGAAGATCCAGTCGGCGTCCGCGTCGTCGATCTTCTCCGGGCTGATCTCCGCGGCCAGCTCGTTGATCTGCTGGTTCTTGGGCCGCGGCAGGCCGGCGTCGTCGAGGATCGTGCCGATGAAGGAGGCCTTGGCGTAGAGGCGGATCTTGTCCGGCAGGTAGCGGACCATGGAGATGGTCGGCTTCTTCGGGCCGATGTCCGCGCCCAGCTTCTTCGCGTTCGCCTCGTAGGTGCCCAGCTCCGACTTGGCCTTGGCGGTCTTGTCCAGCGCCGCGGCGTTGAGGAGGTAGTTCTCCTTCCAGGTGAAGCCCGGACGGATGGAGAACACGGTCGGCGCGATCTTGGACAGCTCGTCGTACTTGTCGGCCGCGCGCAGCTGGCTGCCGAGGATCAGGTCGGGCTTCAGGCCCGCGATCGCCTCAAGGTTGAGGTTGTTGATCGTGCCGACGTTTTTCGGGTCGCCGGCGTCCTTCTTCAGGTACGAGGGAATGGCCGCGTCGCCCTCGGAGGGGGCGTAGCCGACCGGCTTCACGCCCAGGGACACGACGTTGTCGAACTCACCGACGTCGAGCACGACGACGCGCTTCGGGGCGGCCTTGAGCTCGGTCTTGCCCATGGCGTGGGTGAGCGTGCGGGGGAACTGACCCGCCGGGGCGTCGGTGCCGTACTCCGCCGTCTTCTTCGCCGCGTCGCCGAAGTCCTTGCCGCCCGTCGCGACCGCGGCCTTCTTCTCGCCACCGGCCTCGGACTTGCCCGAGCCGCCCGACGCGCCGTCGTCGCTTCCGCAGGCGGAGAGGGACAGGGCGGCGACTACGGCCAGGCCGACTGCGGCGGTGCCGCGGCGTCGAAGGGACATCACTTGCTCCAGTTGTGGATCACACAGGTAACACTTAGGAGTGCCTAACCTTAGCCACGCGTTCATCGCGAAGCACAACCACCCCCTCTCTCTCAGGTGAATACGGGCATCGCCACCCATTTGCGTGAAGTGGCGGGTCTCGTGTTGTTCGGCAGGAAGTGCGAAAACTAGCTTCGGTGGCCGGAGGTGACGAGTCGATGACTGCCTGTGCCATCGAGGACGGGACCGCGGTGGCGGTCGAAGCCGGCGAGACGGTGGAGCCGGGGTCCGAAGACCCGGGCGGGGCCGCGGAGCCCCCGGATCCGGCGACGGACGCGGCAGAGGATGCCGCTGCGGATCCGCAGGAACCCCCTGTTCCGCCGGAGTCGGCGGTGCCGGCGGAGTCGGCTGCCCCGGCGCGGGTCCCTGCCGAAACGGTCCTGCCGACAGCTCCGCCCGCGTTCACGATCACGGCGAACGGCGCGTACGCGGCGCGGCTCACGGCCGCCCCCGGCGAGGCGCACGAGACCGGCGGGGCGGGCTCCGGCATTCCCGCCGACACGGCCTGGTACCCGGAGCGCTGGACGCTGGACGGGCCGGAGCCGTACGCCGTGCCGCTCCCCCTCAACCAGCCGGAGGAGGCCGACTCGCAGGTGCTGCCGCTCGCCGACGGGCGGGTGCTCATCCGGCGCCGGGTCGCGGACCGGCACACCCTCTCGCTGCTCTACCCGACCGGCCCCGGCACCGGTGAACTGCCGCTGGGCGCGGTCGAGTGCGCGGAGCTGACCCTGCTGCCGCCCTCGCCGGACGGCGTCAGCGCGTACGCCCTGGCGGCGGGTGCGCACTCCACCGGGCTCTGGCTGGTGGCGGGCGGTCCGTCCGGGCCCGAGCAGGTCGCGGAGCTGCCGGGGCGCTGCTCCGGCGGGGTCTGGCTGGACCGGGCCGGCCGGCTGCTGGCGCTGGACCGGGAGCCGGCGGAGGGCGGTCCGGTGAAGGCGGTCGCGGTGGACCTGGGGCGGGGCGCCGAGATGACCCCGTTGCTCCAGATCGCGCCGGACAGCGACGACCGGCTGCTGCTCGCCGACCCGGACAGCGGCCTCCTGCTGATCCGCTCAAACGCGCCGGGGCACGACCGGCTCGGCTGGGGGGTGCTGGGCAGCTGTCTGCCGGTGCGCTTCCCGGAGTGCCTGCGGCTGCCGGATGCCGCGGTGAGTCCGTTCGCCGTGCAGCCGGGGCAGATGCTGATGCCGGAGAGCTGCGCGGTCGCCCTGCGGATCGACGCGGCGGCGGGCAGCTGGCTGGGGGTGTGGCGTCCCGCGGGCCGCCGGCTGCACCAGCTCCCGGTGCCGGAGGGATGGCTGGCGGGCAGCGGTGTCTGGTCGCGCGAGGGCGTACTCGGACTTCCGTACGCGAACGGGGAGACGGCCTGCGCGGTGGCGTTCCTGGCGGCGCCGGCCGACGAGGAGCCGGCCATGGGACGGACCCCGGCCGGATATCCGCAAAGCGGTATGCAACCGTCCGGGGCCGTGGCGCCTCCTTCTGTGTGCAGACCGGTTCCTTTGGGGCAGGCGCCTCTCGTGGGGCGTACCGCTCCTCGTTAGACCCGCCGGTCTAAAGTTGGACCGGGGCTCACGTATGCGGGCACCGCGGTCGCCGACGGTGACCGTTGCCCGGGTGACGGTGGCGTGATGGCCCCGGAGACAAGCACGTAAGCGATCACAACGGGGTGACTTCCCACATGTCTGAAGCCCGAACCGACACGACCCAGACGCATCCGCCGGGGGCGGACGCGGACCGGGCCGAAGCCGGCGGCGCCGGAAAACACCGAGGGGGTGTGGCGCCGGACGACTCGGCAGCACAACCGCTCGGCCGCCACCGCCGCACCCCCGAAGGGGGCAGCAGGGCGGCCTGACCGCCCAGAACAGCAAACGAGGGAAACGAGCGAGGGAGGGCCCCCGCGGCCGGCCGGCTGCGGGGGCCCTCCCCTGTGCGGTGCGCGGCGGGTGGTCAGCCCCGCTTCAGGCCGAGCACCTCCGCCGCCGCGAACGTCTCGTTCGGCGGGCGGTCCGCGTAGTACGGGGAGATCAGCTCGTCCAGCTCGTCGAAGGAGAACGTCTCCTTCGCCGCGTCGAACTTCACCGCCACCCTGGGGCGTTCGACGATCGCGACCATCCCGCCGTGCACGACGAGCAGCTGCCCGTTGACCCCGGCGGCCGCCGGGGAGGCCAGATAGCCGACGAGCGGCGAGACGTGCTCGGGTGCGAGCGCGTCGAGCCGCCCGTCCTGCGGTTCCTCGAAGCCCGCGAAGACGTCCTCGGTCATCCGGGTCCGGGCGCGCGGGCAGATGGCGTTGGCGGTGACGCCGTACTTGGCCAGGGCCAGTGCGGTGGAGGTGGTCAGCCCGACGATGCCGCCCTTGGCCGCCGCGTAGTTGGGCTGGCCCGCCGAACCGGCCAGGAAGGCTTCCGACGAGGTGTTGACGATCCGGCCGTAGACCGGACCGCCGGACGCCTTGGACCGGGACCGCCAGTGCGCGGCGGCGAAGTGCGTGGTGTTGAAGTGGCCCTTGAGGTGCACCCGTATGACCGAGTCCCACTCGTCCTCGGTCATCGAGAAGATCATCCGGTCGCGCAGGATGCCCGCGTTGTTGACCAGGACGTCGAGCTGCCCGTACGTCTCGACGGCCAGTTCCACCAGGGCGCGGGCCTGCTCGTGGTCGGAGACGTCGCCGAGGTGCGCGACCGCCCGGCCACCGGCCGCCCGGATCTCCTCGGCGACCTGTTCGGCGGGAGCGGCGGACGCCTCGCCCGAGCCGTCGCGGCCCGGCTGCCCGTAGTCGTTGACGACGACGGCCGCGCCGAGCCGCGCCAGTTCCAGCGCTTCGGCGCGCCCGAGGCCGCGGCCGGCGCCGGTGACGATCGCGGACAGTCCGTCCAGGGGTAGTGACATCGGATCTCGGGGTCCTCTCGGGAGGGGGCGGGGCGGTGGTTCAGAGTTCGATGCAGGTACGCAGCGACTCGCCGGTCCGCATCTGGTCGAGGGCGTCGTTGATGCCGTCGAGCCGCACCCGGTGGGTGATCATCGATTCGAGGTCGATGCGGCCGGCCCGCCAGAGCGCGATGGCCCGCTCGTACGACCGGAGCACGTCCCCTCCCCCGTACATGGAGGGCAGGATGCGCTTCTCGTCGAAGAACAGCTCGAACATGTTGACCTGGAAGTTGTCGTCCATGGCGCCCGCGCCGACGATGCAGAGGGTGCCGCCGCGCCGGGTGTTCTCGTACGCCGTGCGGGCCGTGACCGACTTGCCGACGACCTCGAAGACGTAGTCGAAGCCCTCGCCCGCGGTGATCCGCTGCTTGGCGTCGGCGAACTCGTCGGGCGAGACGGCCTCGGTCGCGCCGAACCGCAGCGCGGCCTCGCGGCGGGAGGCCACCGGGTCCACGGCGACGATCTGGGCGGCGCCCTGCACCCTGGCTCCCTGGATGGTGGAGATGCCGACGCCGCCGCAGCCGATCACGGCGACCGACGAACCGGCCTCCACCTTCGCCGTGTTGATGGCCGCGCCGAGGCCGGTGGTGACCCCGCAGCCGATCAGCGCGGCGATCTCGAACGGCACGTCGTCGGGGATCGGCACCGCGCAGCCCGCGCCGACGACGACCTCCTCGGTGAAGGTGCCGGTGCCGGCGAAGCCGAAGACGTCCCCGCCGGGGCGCTTGAAGTTGGGGGTGCCCGCGTTCATGAAGCCGGCCAGGCAGAGCTGGGTCTGGCCGCGCTTGCAGGAGGGACACTCCCCGCACGCGGGCAGCCAGCAGACCAGCACCCGGTCCCCCGCGCTCAGGCCGCTCACCCCGTCGCCGACGTCGATGACCTCACCGGCGCCCTCGTGGCCGGGGATGAACGGGGCGGGCTGCGGCAGCACCCCGCTCATCGCGGAGACGTCGGAGTGGCAGAGCCCGGTGGCCCGGATGCGGAGCCTGACCTTGCCGGGGCCGAAGCCCACCGCCTCGACGTCGTCGAGGACTTCGAGCTTGTCCTGGCCTATCTCGTGCAGTACGGCTGCGCGCATGGTGCGGCTCCCCTCGGGGTCGGTACGTGCGGTTGGTGCGGTGCGTGCGGTGCGTGCCGTGCGTGCTTCAGGAGTGTTCGACGAGCGTGTCGGCGAGGACCGGTGCGTCGTCGCGTTCGACGGCGGTCACCACCACCTGGACCCGGCCGTCACCGGCCCACATCCGGATGCGGAGGGTCTCGCCGGGGAAGACGATCCCGGCGAACCGGGTGCGGTAGGAGGCGATGCGGGACACATCGCCGTCCAGCAGGGTGTCGGCCACCGCCTTGAGCGTCATCCCGTACGTGCAGAGCCCGTGCAGGATCGGCCGGTCGAACCCGGCCAGCTTGGCGAACTCCGGGTCGGCGTGCAGCGGGTTCCAGTCCCCGGAGAGCCGGTACAGCAACGCCTGGTCCGGCCGGACCGGCCGCTCCACCACCCGGTCGGGGGCGCGGTCGGGCAGGGCGAGCCGTTCCGAGGGGCCGCGCTCGCCGCCGAAACCGCCCTCGCCGCGCACGAAGATCTGGGCGTCGTTGGTCCACAGCGGGCCGTCGTCGTCGGCGGCCTCGGTACGCAGCACGAGGACCGCCGCCTTGCCCTTGTCGTACACCGCGGCGACCTTCGAGGTCTGAACGGCGCTGCCCCGCACCGGAATCGGCCGGTGCAGACGTACGGACTGACCGCCGTGCAGCACGGCGGCGAGGTCGACGTCGACCCCGGGCGACGCGAGGCCGCCGCCCATCGCGAGGCCGGCGCCCGCGACGGTGGAAAAGCTCGGCAGGACGTGGAGCCGGGACTCCAGGGTGTAGCGGAGCTCGTCCGGGTCGGTGGCGTCGTCGGGCCGGCCGGGGGCCGTCCCCGCGCCGAGGCCCAGGTGGTAGAGCTGGATGTCCTTGTGGTCCCAGCTGATCGAGGTCGAGCGGGGTTCGGCGGCAACCGCCTCTGCGGCATCAATGGGCATGGGAGAGCTGCTCCTTGATGGTGGGAAGACCTCGGCGCGGCCGTCCGCACCGTCGGCCGCACCGAGGTCGTGCGGGACCGGAAGCCGCGTCCGTTCTAGAACGCGTTCTAGCCGGTGGCCCTATGTATAACGCAGCGCCCAGCAGTTGTGAAGTCTCCTGACGTTGTGTCAGATCACGCTTCGGACCGCGATCGGCCGCCCGGTTCCCGTCCGCCCCGGCGCGATGACATTTGTCATCACGGAGTCCGTACATGCGCCTCTGCCGGGGCCCGGCCCCGACTCCGTAGCGTCATGGACATGAGAGAGACAACGGGGAACGGGGCCGCGGTGGTCTTCACCAGGGCGGTGAAGACCTTCGGCCGGGCCGGGCGGAGCGTGCGGGCCGTGGACGGGATCGGGCTGACCGTCGAACGGGGGGAGACGGTCGCGCTGCTCGGCCGCAACGGCGCGGGGAAGTCCACCGCCATCAGCCTGCTGCTCGGCCTGAACGAGCCGGACTCCGGCAGTGTGCGGGTCCTGGACCGCTCCCCCGAACAGGCGGTCCGGGCCGGTCTGGTCGGCGCGATGCTCCAGGACGGGCGGCCCATCCAGCGGGTGACCGTCCGCGAGCTGACCGCCTTCGTCGCCTCCACCTACCCGCACCCGCTGCCGATCACCGAGGCGCTGGACCTGGCGGGCGTCGCGGAGTACGCGAACCGGCGGATCGACAAGCTCTCCGGCGGCCAGATCCAGCGGGTCCGGTTCGCCGTCGCCCTGGCCGGGAATCCGGAACTGATCGTGCTGGACGAGCCGACCGCGGCCCTGGACGTGGAGGGACGCCGCGGCTTCTGGGAATCGATGCGGGCCTACGCCCGGCGCGGCAACACCGTGATCTTCTCCACCCACTACCTGGAGGAGGCCGACGAGAACGCCGACCGGATCGTCGTCATCGACCGGGGCCGGATCGTCGCGGACGGCAGCGGCGAATCCATCAAGGGCGCGGCCGGCCACCACCAGGTCTCCTTCGACCTGGCGGGCCGGCCCACCGAGGGCCTTGAGCTGCTGCCCGGCGTCGCCACCGTCGAGGTGACCGGGGACCGGGCGCTGCTGCACACGGACGACTCGGACGCCACCGTCGTGGAGCTCGCCCGCCTCGGCCTGGTCCGGGGCCTCCAGGTCTCCCACGCCACGCTGGAGACCGCCTTTCTCTCCCTCACCTCTACGGCCGCCGCTCCGGAGAACCGGACCGGCCGGAAGGAGACCGCCTGATGTTCCAGTACATCGTGCTCGAAATCCGCCGGACCCTGCGCGACGGCTTCTTCCTGATCTTCGGCACCGGGATGCCGGTGATGATGTATCTGCTCTTCACCAACATCGGCGGCGGCGAGGGCGTCGACGGCTGGAAGACCACCGCGATGGTCGGCATGGCCGCGTACGGGGCGCTGGGCTCCGCGATGTCGATCGGTACGGGTGTCTCCTCCGACAAGTCGCTGGGCTGGCTCCAGCAGTTGCGGGTCACCCCGCTCTCCCCGTCGCAGGCGGTCGTGGGCCGCGCGATCAGCGGTTCGGTGACGGTGCTCCCGACGATCCTCACCGTGCTGCTGGCCGGCGGGCTGCTCAACGGGGTACGGCTGGACGCCTGGCAGTGGGCCGCGCTCGTCCTTCTCCTCTGGATCGGCGCCCTGCCCTTCACCCTGCTCGGGATCGGCAACGGCTACCGGCTGACCCCGCAGGGCACCGGCGTGGTCAACGTCGCGTGCCTGATGGGCTTCGCGATCGTCGGCGGGCTGTGGTTCCCGCTGGAACTGCTCCCGGGCCGGCTGCGCTCCATCGGCGGGTTCACCCCCGCCAACCGGTTCGCGGAACTGGGCTGGGCGGCCACCGACGGCCACGCGCCCGGCGCCACGACCATCGGCGTACTCGCCGCGTGGCTCCTGCTGTTCGGCACGTACGCCGTGGTCTCGTACCGTCGGTCCGCGAGGACCGTGTGACGGGAGTGAACATGTTCGGGAGCGGATCGGGAGCGCGCGAGGTACGGCGCAGGCGGCGTGCGGAGCGACGGCAGTGGCGCAAGGAGCACCGGCGTCCCGGACCTCCCGGACCCTATGTCCTGCTCCCCTGGCTGCTGCTGGGCCTGGGCGCCTTCTCCAATCTGTTCCAGGGCGAGACCCCCAATCCCTGGATCGGGGGCATCGGCCTGCTCGCCTTCAACTCCCTCTACATCTCGGTGGTGGTCCGGGGCTTCGACAAGAGGGCGCGCGAGAGCCGGCTGACGTACGTGCTGCTGGCCGCGCTGACCGCCGTCACACTGGGGCTCGCGGCCGGGTACGGCGGCAGCTGGCTGCTGTTCTTCCCGCTGCTCTCGCTGGCCTGCGGGACCGTCCTGCGCAGACACTGGCTGGCGGTCTGTCTGCTCGTGCTCGCCGTGGTCGCCTGCCTCGTCTCGGTGTGGCACCGGGACAGCGCGTCGACGCCGTGGACGCTGGCCTACGGCACGTTCATCTCCGGTGCGGTGACGGCCGCGCTGCTCACCCTGTCGGAGACGGTGATGGAGCTGCGCTCCACCCGGCAGGAACTGGCCCGCGCCGCCGTCGAGCGGGAGCGGCTGCGCTTCTCGCGCGATCTGCACGATCTGCTGGGCCACACGATCTCTGTGATCGTCGTCAAGTCGGAGGCCGCGCGCAGGCTCGCGCCGCACGACATGGACCAGGCGCTCCAGCAGGTCACCGACATCGAGTCGGTCGGCCGGCAGGCGCTCACCGAGATCCGGGAGGCGGTCACCGGCTACCGCGAGGGGAGCCTCGCCACCGAGCTCGACCGGGCCAGGTCCGCGCTGACCTCCGCCGGCATCGAACCGACCGTCCGCCGCTCAGGACCGCCGCTCGCACCGCAGACGGAGGCGCTGCTCGGCTGGGTGGCCCGGGAGGCCGTCACGAACGTCCTGCGCCACTCCACCGCCACCGCCTGCACGTTCGTGATCGACGGCACCTCGGACCGGGTCCGGCTGACGGTCACCGACGACGGCTCCGGCCCGTCCGCCGAGGCACCGTCCACCCCGGGCATCGGCGGCACGGGCCTGAAGGGCCTCACCGAACGCCTGGCGGCGGCGGGCGGCTCCCTGGAGGCGGGCCCGGGACCGGGCGGCGGCTTCGTGGTGACGGCGGAACTCCCGGCGGACGCGCCGGGCGAGGCCGACGAGAACGGCTGCCCGGCTCCTGCTCCCGCCCCGGTTCCGGCCCCGGGCACATAGAGCCTGGGGCCGGGGGCGGAACCGGACTCCAGGCGCCAAGGACTACGGCGTACGGCCGATGCCGGGCCCGTCATCGCACCTGCGACGGACCCGGGCCCCACCTCGTGTAGCACCTGCGACGGACCCGGGGTCGTCAGCGCAGGTGACGACCCCGATCACTGCCGCCGCCTAGCGTGCTTCAGGTAATCGGAGCCCTCCGACGGCTGTCAGGGGTTCCGGTCGCCTCCCCCTTCACGCCGAGCCGGAGCTTCGCCATGCCTAGAACAACGCTCGCGGCCGGTCCCGCGGCCCTCAGCCTCTTACTCGGGCTGTGGGGGATCACCCGCGAGAACAGCATGTGGCGGGACGAAGCGGCGACGTGGCAGGTGGCCCACAGGAGCATCCCCGAGATCTGGCACCTGCTGGACACGGCCGAGGTCGTACACGGCCTCTACTACCTGTTCGCGCACGGCGTCTTCGCCGTCTTCGGGGACAGCCTCCTCGCCCTGCGGCTGCCCTCCGTCCTCGCCATGGCCGGCGCCGCCGCCGTGATCACCCTACTGGGCGCCCGGCTGGCCGACCCGTGCACGGGACTGGCCGCGGGCCTGGCCTTCTCCTTGATCCCCGCGGTCCAGCAGTACGCGCAGGAGGGGCGTTCGTACGCCCTGGTGACAGCCTGTGTGGCACTGGCCTGCCTGCTGCTGGTCGAGGCGATCGACAGGCCGGGCGCTGGCCGCTGGGCGGCGTACGGCACGGCTGTGCTGCTGGCCGCGCTGCTGAACTGGTTCTCGCTCCTGCTGCTGTTCGCACACGCCGTGACGCTGGCCCTGTCCCGTCCGCCCCGCGCGACCGTACTGCGCTGGGGAGCCGCCTCGTCCGCCGCCGTGATCGGCACGCTCCCCCTCATCCTGGCGAGCAGGGCCCAGACGGGGCAGGTCGCCTGGATCCCTCCGGTCCGCCTGAGCACACTGCTCGGCCTGCTGCTGACCCTTCTCGCGGGCGGCCTCTGCGCCTGGCTCGCCCGGCCGGGCAAGGACCTCCGCACGCCCCGCCGCGCCCGGGTCCAGCTCACGGCGGTGGCCGCACCCCTGCTCGCCGTGCCTCAACTCCTGCTGCTGGCAGCCTCGCTGGCCCACCCGGTCTACCTCACCCGCTACGTCCTGTTCAGCTACCTCGGGCTCGCCCTGCTCATCGGCGCGGCGTGCCGCGCACTCACGTTGCGTCTGGCCCCACCACCACGTCGGCTGATCGTCGCGGTCATGGCCCTCGCCTTCCTCGGGCTGATCCCCGTCCAGCTGTCACTGCGCGGCCCGGCCAGCCGGATCGACGACGTGCTCGCCACGGCCGAGAACGTCGCCGCGGTCCACGAGGCGGGCGACGCGGTGCTGTACATCCCCGCGGCACGTCGAGACACCGCCCTTGTCTCGCCCGCCGCGTTCACCGGGATCAGGGATCTGGCGCTGGTCCGGGACGCACCGGAATCCGGCACCATGAACGGCGTGGAGGGCACCCCGGACCAGATAGCGGAGGCCATGCCGAACGTGAGCCGCATTCTGGTCGTCAGTGACGACGGTGCGCCGTCCACCGGCACGGATCGCGATCGGGCCAAATGGCGTGTCCTCAAGGAGCGCTTCGTACGCTGCTCCGAGGTCAGCGAGCACGGCCGCCGGGTCACGGTGTACCGGGCTCGGCCGGTACAGGGCCGGTGACAGCCCGGGTGGCCGCAGCAAAGCCCCACCGTGCGGGGCACGGTGGGGCTGCGCTGAATCGATTGCTCAGATGGTGCCGAAGTCTCCGGCCTTGACGCCCGCCACGAAGGAGGTGAACGAGGCGACCGGGAAGGACAGCGTGGGGCCGCTCAGATCCTTGGAGTCGCGGACGGGGACGGTGCCGGTAGCAGACGCGTGATTCGGAGCCCACTCGACGCAGGAACCGCCGTTGTTGCTGTAGGAGGACTTGAGCCAGAGAGAGGGAGGAGAGTCGGTCGTCACGGGGTGCCCTTTCGTACCTCGTTGATCATGGCCACAGATGCCGTCTGGGAGAGCGATTCGGCCTGTAGCTGATGGTAGGCCCTCACCAGCGGCAACACTGAAGTGAGTTCGCGGTCTAGGTGACCCTGAGTCTGCGACTCGACGTAAGAGACTACGGATCGGTCCTGGAGGGTCAGCAGATTCACCAACCGATCGAAGGGCCGTCGCTCGCCGAGGCCGAAGGGTGCGAGTTGGAGCATGGTGTTCGGCTGCGCGGCAAAGTCGATCAGGCGTTGCAACTGTGCGTCCATGACGGCCGGGCCACCGATCGGCCGACGGATGCAACTCTCATCCAGCACCGCGATCACCAAGGGTGGCACCGGGCGAACTAACGCCGCCTGCCGCTCCATGAGGAACGAGACTCGTTCATCCGCCTGCTCGCATGTGATGACTCCCCGCTCGACAGCGCTGTCAGCAAGGGCCTGTGCGTACTCTCGTGTCTGCATTGGACCGGGTATCACGCCCGACTCAAACAGCTTCACCTCTGCTGCTCGCCCCTCGTATCCCACGTATTCCGGGAACCCCTCCAGGAGACTGCCGTTCCGCAGTTCTCCCCATGCACGTTCGAACGATTCTGCGGTCCCGGCGAGTCCGAGGGCAACATCGACGCTGCGCGAAAATTTGCGGCTCGGCGGTTTGTTGTCAGTTTCGACCCCTGAGATGTGCCGCCCCGAGTAGCCGATCAGCGTGCCAAGTTCGTCCTGCTTCAGACCACGTCCCTCACGTGCCTTGCGCAGACGCGCACCGAACGCCGCCTGGGGGCTGCTGCCCGGGTTCAACTCCTTGATGTTTACCAACGTTCCCTCCGTTTTCTGAACGTTGAAGACCAGCCCGACTGTAGGCCACGCTGGGCCGCCTTGGTAGTGGAATGACTACGGAGAGGCACGATCGTGTGCGCAGAAAACGATTCCCCCAGCGAACACGCCCACCACGTCCCCGCCCCCGGCACACTCATGGTGGACACGGCCCACGCGAACAAGGTCGGGGAGTTCCGAGGGCTCGCCGGCCCGTACTGGTCACTGCGACCGATTTGCGGCGGTCAGGAGTGGGAAGCCGAGCCCGAGCACGTACGTCCCGCGGACTCGATAGAGCGTCTGCGAGCCCAGAACGCGCGGTGCAACGCGCGGAGTCGGGGTGAGGTGCTGTGAGCGTCCCGGCACACGACCTGGACGCCGAGCTGGACCGCATCGCGTCGGACCCCGAAACCCGCGCGCTGTTCCGCGCCGAGCTGGACCGTGCGATTGCCGAACACCTCGCGGATACGGCCGAGTCGGCGGCGCTCGCAGAAGCGGCACCCGAAGCGCTGCAAGCGGTGGTCCGGCTCCCGACCGGGGAACGCGCCGCGTGAACGGCGTCCCCTACACGGCGGAGATCACCGCGACGACCGGCGGGAGGGCCCTCTCGCTCGGCAGGGCCACCCTGCCGAACCGCAGGCTCGCGCTCCGGTGGCTGCGGCGGCAGGCGCATCGGCTCGCGGACGGGCTCGGCGCTCCCGAGCCCCAACAACTTGCCGGCACGCGGGACGTCCGGCCGATCGGCTTTCAGAGCCCCGCCGTCCCGAACGGGCTACGGGCGTGGGCACACGACCCGGACCAGCAGGACCACGCGATGGCGCGGCTGGAGGCCGGGGGCCCCGATGTGCTCACCGTGCTCGACCCGGCCGCCGGCCTGCTGGTGACGCTCGCCGGGTGGCCCGTCCGGTCTCGCCGTGCCGTGGCCGGGTACGGCGCTCCCGAGCCCCCTCCCCGTCCGTGTGCTGCCGCACGCCGCACGGACCGGGTCCCACGTCCCCTCAACCGGAGGCTCAGCGGTGATCCACTGCAATTCCCACGCTCGTCCGCCCTGGTTCGACACGGGGCAAACGCATCAGCAAGCGGGTAGTACAGGACTGCCCCACTCCCTTGTCTGCGAACTGGCCAAAGGACATACCGACGAGCACGCCGGCCACCTGGAGGACATGGGGCGCGGCACGTTTGACGTATGGGTGCGCTGGGACGGCGACCACTTCACCTACGTCTGTGCCGAGCCGTGCGAAAGGGTCGACCCCGCCCTCGCTCCCCTGCGGCAACAGGCCTGCACGCTGTACGTCGACCACGCGCCGGGGCACTCCTGGGAGTTCGAGGACTTCCTGCACGACTGACGTTCTTGGGGAGATGGGGAGATAGCGTCGGTTCATGAAACCGCCGACCGATACCACCACCGATCAGGCACCGGCCGATCCGGCCGCCACCGACGACATGCTGGCCACCCAGCCCGTCGGGTACTGGAGCGGCCTCGCCCATACGGTCGTCACCAGACATCTGCGTGACGCCATGGCCAGGATCGACGTCACGCAACCGCAGTACTGGGTGCTGAACCGCGTGAACGGCGGGTCCTCGGCGCCGCCGAGCCGCGAGGAGCTCGTCATCCAGCTGACGCCCCTCGCGGAGGGGCCGGATGAGATGGGGCGGGTCGTCGACCAGCTGATCCACCGTGACTGGCTCCGGATCGACGCCGGGCACCGCCTGCACCTCACTGATGCGGGGGACGCTGCCAGGGTCCGGCTGCGCGAGCTGGTGACCGAGCTGCGCGCCGTGGTCCACGAGGGCATCAGCGACGCGGAGTACGTGACCGCGCTCAAGGTTCTGCGCAGGATGGTCGCCAACATCGAGGACGCCGGGGACTCCTGACGGGCCGGGGTCGCGTACGACTCAGGTGTTGGCAGCGCCGTAGTGCAGGGCGTTGCCGTGTGGAAGCAGGTACCCGATGTCCCGCGTCTGCGGCAACTGCCCTGCCAGCGTAGACGCGTCGGTGCAGCCGGAGACCTCGAAGCCGATGACCCCGAGGCTGAAGGGAGCGTTGTTGAAGGTTTCGATCCCGATGGCGGCCAGCCAGTCATCCATCACGCCGGACCTGAAGAAGGGCCGGCCGTCCCAGTACGCCGTACCCGCGTGGTCCAGCGCACCGACGGGGACATAGAGGTCCAGCCAGTCGCCGCTGTCATCACCGCCGCGAATCGCCACGCAACCGCACACGACCAGTTGGCCCGTCGGCAGGCGGACCCGACCGTGGAGGTGGCCGAACTCGGCCAGTGAGCCAACCGTGCACGGCACGGGATCCTGCTCCTCGGGTTCACGGTCTCCGTGCCCGAAGCACCCATGAACGCCTGCTGCGGACCACAGCGCGCTCAGGACGGCCTGAAGCCGGGCATCGTCACTCGACCCGACCTCGATGGCCAGCTCGTAGTAGCCACCGGACCAGTTGGTCCGGTCCCGGAAGGAAGCAGGACTCGTCATGGCGTGATCATGCGGCAGAGCCCGCTCCCATGTCATCGCATTCAAGCGCGCAGCCGGGCAGCAGGGGATTGGCTCCTCAAGGGCACCCGGACCACCCAGGAATCGCCCCGGTCGGGCTCACCTGTGGTGGGTCACGGGCCCCTGGGTCCGCCGGTCAGCCCGCCGGCGGCTTCGAAACGCCCGGCTGAGGAGTCACCCTCGGCTTGGAAACCCCTGGCTGAGGAGTCACCATCGGCTTCGAAACGCCCGGCTGAGGAGTCACCCTCGGCTTGGAAACGCCCGGATAGGGAGTCACCGCCGGCTTCGAGACGGCCGGCCGAGGATCCTTCGGCGGATCCGAAAGGCCCGGGTGAGGGGTCACTCCCGGATTCGAAACGCCCGGCCATGGAGTCGACCCCGGCTTCGAGACACCTGGCAGAGGCAGCTCAGCCGGCGCCGAAATACCTGGCTGAGCACCTCCCGTCGGCTTCGGAACACTCGCTTTGCTTCCCCCGTGCTTCACCATGTCATCCAACGGGTCTCCGCTGCCGCCGCCGCTCGACCCGCAGCTGGAGCCGGCGATGGCGCAGACTTGCGACTCGATGCGCCCGGCGATACTGCCGCCGACTCCGCTCATGGTCAGGGCCAGCACGATCACGGCGACAACAGTGACCAACCCCAGATACTCCACAGCCGTCTGTCCCCGGTCGCACAGTGACTTCCGCCGCGCCTCACCTGGCGCGGGAGCGGGTATCTCGTGCGCCAGTGCTTCGGACTCGGTTCCGGACAAGTGAAACACCCAGCAATCCCTGTAGGAGAGCGCAGCCATCCGGCATGCCGCGCTCATACTGTTACCGCCACCACGCCTGGAGCGCGCTCAGTATACGTAGTACTTAATGAGTCCTGCCCCAACGGTAGTTTCCGAAGGCCCAGTTCAGGCGCTCGACTGCCGTTTCGTCTTGTCTGATGCCGATTTCACGAACACGGTTCCCGCCGGCGGCGAAGCCATGGTCCGCTGAGTCGCCCTCGGCCTCACGACCCGGCGCCGCCCGTGGTGAGGATTTCCATGAGGTGCCCGTCGGGGTCGTGGAAGCAGGTGCCCCTGCGGCCCATGGTGCGCACGATCGTGTGGTTCAGTTCCACGGGCATGGTGACTCCTCTTCAGGGACGGTGCGGCGCGCGGTGGGCTGCTCGGCGGCCTCGGCGGCCCGGCGTGGTGCGTGGATGGGTGACCGCCGGGGGGAGGACAGGGCTTCTCCGGCCGCCCTCCCCGGCTACAGCGGCCGTGTCATACGTCGATCTGCTCGAAGATGTGCGGGTACGACACGATGTCGTCGGGGAACTCGGCCGCCATGCGCTGGAACTCCGGGCTGCCGAACGCCGTGGCGAGCGGCTCGGTCAACTCCCGGACCGCGTGAAATGCCGTCAGTTCCTGGGAATGCCGCCCCGCACGTGGAAGCTCTACCGACCATCGGGCCGGCCGTGATGAGGCCGGCCGCCCGTCGCACGGGCGAGGAGATGGCTCCGTGTACGCCGAGACACCGCTTTTTGCCGGCGGGTGCTTCAGGGTGGCGAATCCCGCGGAGTTCGACAGTCGGCCGGGACCGGTCCACGATGCCCTGTTCCACGATCAGCAGGAATGGCGCGAGGTCATCGCGGCTGAACTGCGGCACGCTCTGGACTCCGGCGAGATCGCCGAACTCGATGTCGAACTGACGGTCTTCCAGATCGATGCGTTGCTGTGCGCCGCGAACACATCCCTGCAGGCGGGGGACGTCGGCGCGGTGAGCAAGGCCCGCCGGGTCATCGGAGGGCTGCTGGCCGCTCCGCGCTGAACCGGCGTTCCCCTGCCTGTCGACTGAAGGGCCTGGAGGGGCGCCCATCAGGGCGCCCGGCCCGGAGGAGGAGCACCGCCGACCGCGTCCGCGCGCCTCGGGGGGTGTTATACAGGTAGCAAACAGAGGGGTACCTTGCAGCAGCTCAAGCTCGGAATCATGTCGCAGACCCGCAAAGAGAACGAGCACCGTCTGCCGATCCACCCAGCGCACTTCGATCGCATCGACGCCGACCTCCGGTCCAGCATCTATCTGCAGACCGGTTACGGAGAGCACTTCGGTGTTCCGGACCATCAGCTCGCACCGCAGGTCGCCGGTTTCCGCTCACGCGACGAACTGATCGCGGAGTGTGACGTCATCCTGCTGGCCAAACCGTTGCACGAGGATGTGGCGGAGCTGCGGGACGGGCAGGTGCTGTGGGGGTGGCCGCACTGCGTGCAGGACGAGAAGGTCACGCAGGCAGCCATCGACCGCAGGCTCACGCTGATCGCCTTCGAGGCGATGCATCACTGGAACCGTAAGGGTGGATTCGGCCTGCACGTCTTCCACAAGAACAATGAGCTGGCCGGCTACTCGTCGGTGCTGCACGCCATGCAGCTGACCGGGTCGACCGGTGACTACGGGCGTCGGCGGCGTGCGGCGGTGATCGGTTTCGGCGCCACCGCCCGCGGCGCGGTGACCGCGCTCAGCGCGCTGGGCGTGCACGACGTGGACGTGCTGACCGCCCGCGGCACCACCGCCGTCAGCTCACCGATCCACTCGGCGCGGATCGTGCGCTTCGACCACGACGTGGCCGACGACACCCTCGACCCGCGGCGCAGCATCGCGCTCACCGAGGACGGCCCGGAGCCGCTGGCCGAGTTCCTCGCCGGGCACGACATCATCGTCAACTGCGTGCTCCAGGACACCGCCGCGCCGCTGATGTTCCTGATACAGGAGGATCTGGCGAAGCTCGCACCCGGCACCCTCGTCATCGACGTCTCCTGCGACGAGGGCATGGGCTTCGCCTGGGCCCGGCCCACCACCTTCAGCGAGCCGATGTTCACCGTCGGCGACAACGTCCACTACTACGCCGTGGACCACAGCCCCTCCTACCTGTGGGACGCGGCCACCTGGGAGAACAGCGAGGCGCTGATCCCGTTCCTGCGGCCGGTCCTCGAAGGGCCGGCCGGCTGGGACGGTGACCGCACCATCGGCCGAGCGATCGAGATCCGCGACGGCACCGTTCAGAACCCCGCGGTTCTCGCCTTCCAGAACCGCGCCGAGCAGTACCCGCACGCGCAGCGCTGAACCGGCACCGCCCGGCCGACGGCAGACCCGCGCCGGGTACGCCGTCGGCCGGCCCGGCCGGATGACGCGCCCCGACGCCCCGCCCGCCATACCCTGTCCCCCGTGAACGAGATGCCGCAGGATCACCGGCCGGTCAGGTCCGTACGAGTGCTGCTCGCCGAGGACCAGGGGATGATGCGGGGCGCGCTCGCCCTGTTGCTCGGTCTTGAGGCGGACATCGAGGTGGTGGCCCAGGTGGGGGCCGGGGACGAGATCGTGGCGGCGGCCGTCGCGACGCGGCCCGATGTGGCGTTGCTGGACATCGAGCTGCCGGGGCGCAGCGGTCTGGACGCGGCCGCCGATCTGCGGGATGAGGTCCCGGACTGCCGGGTGCTGATCCTCACCACGTTCGGGCGGCCCGGTTATCTGCGGCGTGCGATGGAGGCCGGGGCGGCGGGGTTCCTGGTGAAGGACGGGCCGGTCGAGGAGCTCGCGGTGGCGATCCGGCGGGTGCTGACCGGGGAGACCGTCATCGATCCCGCGCTGGCCGCCGCCGCGCTGAGCGCGGGGCCGAGTCCGCTGACCGCGCGGGAGCGCGATGTGCTGATGGCCTCGGTGGACGGGGCGACGGTCGCGGACATCGCGGTGAAGGTTCATCTGTCGGAGTCGACCGTGCGCAACTACCTGTCGTCCGCGATCGGCAAGACCTCCACCCGTAACCGGATGGAGGCGGTCCGGGCCGCGCGGCAGCAGGGCTGGCTCTGACGACCTGGTGCGCGCGATAGGGAGCGGATCCGGTCGTAAGCCCGGCCCGCCGGGGAGTCGGCCTCAGCGCTGTACGGAGCGGTGGCGCGGCAGCCAGAGGATCATCAGCAGCAGGCCGGCCAGCAGCACCGAGCCCGACGTCCGGAAGGCCAGGGCGTAGCCGGCCGTGAGGTCCGCCGGGCCCGTCCCGCCGGCCGTGCGGGCCGCGGCGACGGTGGAGAGCACGGCCAGGCCGAGTGCGCCGCCCATCGTGCGGGAGGTGTTGACGAGTCCGGAGACGAGGCCGGACTCGCCGGGGGCCGCGCCCGAGGTGGCCAGGGAGGCGAGCGGGGTGGCCGCGAGGCCGGTGCCGGTCATCATCAGTACGCCGGGCAGGCAGATCGAGGTGAGGTAGGAGCCGTCGGCGGTCATCGTGGACTGCCAGCCGAAGCCCGCGGCGGCGACCACCGTGCCGACGAGCGCCAGGTTCTTCGCTCCGACGCGGGCCATCAGCCGAGGGGCGCACTTGGAGCCGACGACGATGGCCACCGAGGTGGGCATCAGGGCGAGTCCGGCCTCCAGCGCGGTGTAGCCCAGCACGTTCTGCGCGTACACGGTCATGAAGTACCACATGGAGAACGTCGCCGAGCCGATCAACAGCATCGCCACGTTCGCCGAGGCGACCGCCCGTGCGCCGAGCACCCTCAGTGGCATCAGCGGCTTCGCCGTGCGGGACTCCACCAGGACGAACAGGGCGAGCAGTGCCGGTCCGCCCAGCAGCGGGACGAGGGTGGCGGACGCGGTCCAGCCCGACTCCTCGGTCTGCACGATGCCGTACGCGACGGAGGCGAGGCCCGCCGTGACGAGCAGCGCGCCCGGGAGGTCGATACGGCTCCGCTCGCCCGTCCGGCCCTCGGCGAGCCAGATCGCGGCGCCGGTGAGGACGAGGACGCCGACCGGCACGTTGATCAGCAGGACCCACCGCCAGGAGAGCGTGTCGGTGAGCGCCCCGCCGATGAGGCCGCCGGTCGCGCCGCCGCCCGCGCCGACCGCCATCCAGGTGCCTATGGCCTTCGTCCTGGCGGGCCCCTCGGGGACGGCCGCGGTGAGCAGGGTGAGGGTCGCGGGGGCGAGCACGGCGGCGCCGAGGCCCTGAGCGGCGCGGGCGGCGAGCAACTGCCAGCCCTCCTGGGCGAGTCCGCCGGCCAGGGAGGCTGCGGTGAACAGGCCGAGGCCGACCAGGAACATCCGCTTGCGGCCGTAGATGTCGGCGGCCCGCCCGCCGAGCAGCATGAATCCGGCGAACGCGATCGAGTAGGCGTTGAGCACCCATTGGAGTCCTGCGGTGCTCAGCCCCAGGTCGGTGCGCATGGACGGGAGAGCCACGTTGACGACGGACACGTCGAGGACGACGAGGAACTGGCCGACGCAGGCGGCGAGCACCACCGCCCACGTGCGGGTACGGGTCCGGGCGGTACGGCGTGTGGGCGTCGAGACGTCAACCATGGCGTCATACTCGCAGCCGCCCAGCACCCCGTACATCGGTTTCCGGACCGTACCGGCCCCGGTCCTGCGGTGCAGGACCAACGCCCCACCGGGCCCCTCGGACCCGCCCGTCCTCAGCGGCGCAGAAGTGTCACCACGGCCGCGCCGCCGAGCCCGATGTTGTGGGCGAGCCCGGTGCGGGCGCCGGGCACCTGGCGGGCGCCGGCCTCGTCCCTGAGCTGCCAGGTGAGTTCGGCGGCCTGGGCGATTCCGGTGGCGCCGAGCGGGTGCCCCTTGGAGATCAGGCCGCCCGACGGGTTGACCACCCAGCGGCCACCGTGGGTGGTGGCGCCGGACTCGACGAGCGCCCCGGACTCGCCCTCGCCGCACAGCCCGAGCGCCTCGTAGGTGAGGAGTTCGTTGATGGAGAAGCAGTCGTGGAGTTCGATGACGTCGAGATCGTCGGCCGACAGTCCCGAGGCGGCGTACACCTGTTGGGCGGCGGCCCGTGACATGGGCAGTCCGACCGCGTCGATGCAGGTCCCGGAGGCGAAGGAGTCACCGGTGTCGGTCGTCATGGCCTGGGCGGCGATCTCGACGGCCCGGTCGCCGAGCCCGTGCTCCTCGACGAAGCGCCCGGAGACGACGACGGCCGCGGCCGCGCCGTCGGAGGTCGGTGAGCACTGGAGCCGGGTCAGGGGCTGGTGGATCGGTTTGGCGGCGAGGACCTCGTCGACCGTGTACGGGGCCTGGAACTGGGCGTACGGATTGCCCGTCGAGTGGCGGTGGTTCTTGGCCGCGACGGCGGCGAGCTGTGCCTCGGTCGTGCCGTACTTCTTCATGTGCTCGCGGGCCGCGTTGCCGAAGATCTGGGCGGTGGGCGGGGTCATCTCGAAGCCGTGTCCGGCGGCCATGATCCCGTAGTGGCGGGCGACGGGGGAGGTCTTGAAATCACCCGCTCCGCCGTCGGATCCGCCGCCGCCGAGCGATCCGCGCGCCATCTTCTCGAAGCCGAGCGCGAGGACGCAGTCGCTGCCGCCGCCCTCGACGAACTGCCGGGCCATCATCAGCGCCGTGGAGCCGGTGGCGCAGTTGTTGTTGACGTTGTAGACGGGTATCCCGGTCAGGCCGAGCTCGTACACGGCTCGCTGTCCGGCGGTGGAGGCCTGGAAGCAGTAGCCGACGGCGGCCTGCTGGACGTCCTCGTACGCGACACCGGCGTCGGTGAGCGCCGCCGTGCCGGCTTCCTTCGCCATGTCCCAGTACTGCCAGTCACGGGTCTCGGGCTTCTCGAACTTCGTCATCCCGACGCCGACGATGTACGCCTTCGCGGCCTTCGCTGTCATGGTGTGTCCTTTCGGAGGGGGCGGTGGGCCCTCTCAGTCCCTCGGCAGGCCGAGGATGCGCTCGGCGACGACATTGAGCTGGACCTGGGTGGTGCCGCCCGCGATGGTCAGGCAGCGGGACATCAGGAATCCGTGCACGGCCCGTTCACCGGCTCCCTCGGCCACCGCGCCCGCGGGGCCGAGGAGTTCGAGGGCGAGTTCGGCGACCTTCTGCTGGTGGGTCGTCTGGATGAGTTTGCGTACCGAGGCGCCCGCTCCCGGTTCGAGGCCGGAGACCTGTTGCAGCGTGGTGCGCAGCCCGATGCAGGCCAGCGCGTGGGCCTCGGCTGCTAGTGCTCCGATCCGGGCCCGGCAGGCGCCGTCGAGTCCGGCGGAGCGGTCGATCAGGGCTTCGAGGCCGGTGTCGAAGGTCATCTGGTCGGCCATGTGGACGCGTTCGTTGCCCAGGGTGTTGCGGGCGACCTGCCAGCCGCCGCCGGCTTCGCCGACCAGGGCATCGGCGGGCAGTGTCACGTCGTCGAAGTAGACCTCGTTGAAGAGGGAGTCGCCGGTGATCTCCTTCAGCGGGCGGATGTCGATGCCCTCGGTGTTCTTCATGTCGACGAGGAAGTAGCCGAGGCCCTGGTGCTTGGGGGCGTCCGGGTCGGTCCTGGCGAGCAGGATGCCGTGGTCGGCCCACTGGGCGGCGCTCGTCCACACCTTCTGGCCGTTGATCCGCCAGCCCTCGGGGGTGCGTTCGGCCCGGGTGCGCAGCGAGGCGAGGTCGGAGCCGGCGCCGGGTTCGGAGAACAGCTGGCACCACAGGAGTTCGCCGCGCAGGGTCGGCAGCAGATAGCGGTCCTGCTGCTCGGCCGTCCCGTGCGCGATGAGGGAGGGCACCACCCAGGTGGCGATCTGGAGGTCGCTCAGTTTCACGCCCTGTTCGCGCAACTCCTGTTGCACGGCGAGCTGTTGTACGGGTCCGGCGTCCAGGCCGTAGGGCGCGGGCAGATGCGGGGCGGCGTAGCCGGTGGGGGCGAGGGCGCGGCGGGCGGCCTTCGGGTCCAGGCCTCGGGCGGCGGCGACGGCCTCACGGGCCGCCGTGCGGTGCGCGGCCGCCTCCGGCGGGAGTTCCAGGGTGAGTTCGCGGCGCGCCCCGGCCGAGGCCAGCCGGACGGCGCGCTGCCGGTGGACGTCCCCCGACCCCAGCAACTGGCGTGCCACCAGGGCCCGGCGCAGGTACAGATGGGCGTCGTGCTCCCAGGTGAAGCCGATTCCGCCGAGGATCTGGATGGCGTCCTTGGCGCAGCTGTACGCGGCGTCCAGGGCGCTCGACGCGGCGAGGGCCGCGGCCATACCCCGTACCTCCGGTGTCTCGTCGGCCGCGCGGGCGCCGTCCCAGGCGAGCGCGCGGGCCTGTTCGACCCGTACGAGCATGTCGGCGCAGAGGTGTTTGACGCCCTGGAACTGTCCGATGGGGCGGCCGAACTGCTCGCGGACCTTGGCGTGTTCGGTGGCGGTGTCCAGCGAGCGGGCGGCGGTGCCGCAGGCCTCGGCGGCGAAGAGGACGGCGGCCAGGTCGCGGACGAGTCCGGAGTCGGTGGGCAGCAGCCGCCCGGCGGGGACCAGGATCCCTTCGGCCCGGACCTCGGCGGTGGGGCGGGTCGGGTCGGCGCCGCGGTGCGGGCGGACGGCCAGTCCCCGCGTGCCGGCGTCGACGGCGAACCAGCGGGTGCCGGTGACCGAGGCGGCGGGGAGCAGCAGCAGGTCGGCCCCGTCGGCGCAGAGCACCGGCGGGAGTTCACCGTCGAGCAGATGTCCGTCCTCCTGCTCGACGGCGGTGAGGCTGCCGGGGCCGAGGGCGACGGCGCCGATGCGCCGGCCCGCGGCGAGGTCCCGCACCAGGGCGGACGTGTCCGGCCCGGAGGCGTGCAGCACCGCCGAGGCGAGGGCGCTCGTCAGGAAGGGGCCGGGAAGTGCGGCCCGGCCCGCCTCTTCGAGGACGACGGCGAGATCGAGCAGCCCGCCGCCCCCTCCTCCGTACTCCTCGGGGAGATGGATGCCGAGCAGGCCCTGTTCCGCCAGCCCGTCCCAGTACTCGGGGCGTGCGCCGGTGGTGGTGGGGGCGTCCGCGTCAAGGATCTTACGGATTTCCCCGGGCGGTACGGTCCGCGCGAGCCACCCCCGTACGGCCTGCGCGAGCTCCCTGTGTTCTTCGGTGATTCCGATGCCCATGCGGATCCTCGCCGGTCGCAGCCACTGGAACGGCGCAAGAGTAGAACACGTTCCAATCTGACGGAAGGTCAGATGGGCATCTGTTTCCGGCCGGACGGGCAGTCCCGGCCGCCGCCGTGTCCTGTTCGTACCCCGTTCACCGGAATACCTCGGACATGCGGAAGGTTGCACCCTGCACGCACTTGGCGGCCGGTGCTGCCCGCAGCACCGGCCGCACGCCTTCCCGTCCCTCCCCCTTCCGCTGCCCGGAGGCCGCACGTATGCCACAGACGACGCACGAACAGCAGTCCGCGGAGCTCCCCTCGCCGCGGACGTCGAAGTCGGGCAAGGGGATCGTCCCCGTGCTCGCCTTCGCGGGTATCACCGTGGCGGTGATGCAGACCCTGCTCGTCCCCGTCATCAAGGACCTGCCCGCTCTCCTCGACACCGACCCGTCCAACGCCACCTGGGTGATGACGGCGACCCTGCTCGCCGGAGCCGTCTCCACGCCGATCATGGGGCGGCTCGGAGACCTCAACGGCAAACGGAAGATGCTGCTGGCCAGCCTCGCCGTCATGGTGGTCGGCTCCCTCATATGCGCCTTCACCGATGACCTCGTGATCATGATCGTGGGCCGCGCGCTCCAGGGCTTCGCCATGGGCGCCATCCCGCTGGGCATCGGCATCATGCGCGACGAGCTGCCGCGCGAGAAGCTCGGCTCGGCCATGGCCCTGATGAGCTCCTCGATCGGCGTCGGGGGCGGACTCGCCCTGCCCGCCGCCGCCCTGGTCGCCCAGCACGCCGACTGGCACACCCTCTTCTTCGGCTCGGCCGGCCTCGGCGTGCTCGCCATGGGGCTGACCGTGCTCGCCGTGCCGGAGCCCCCGCTGCGGGCCCCCGGCCGGTTCGACGTCACCGGCGCCCTCGGCCTCTCGGCCGGACTGGTCCTCCTGCTGCTGGCCATCACCAAGGGCAGCGACTGGGGCTGGACCTCCGTCACCACCCTCGGGCTGATCGCCGCCGGCCTGGCGGTGCTGCTGCTGTGGGGCGTGTTCGAGCTGCGCAGCGACGCACCCCTGGTCGACCTGCGGACCACCGCACGCCGCGAGGTACTGCTCACCAACCTCGCCTCGATCATGGTCGGGGTCGCCTTCTACGCCGTCTCGCTGGTCCTGCCGCAACTCCTCCAGCTGCCGCTGTCCACCGGCTACGGCCTCGGCCAGTCGATGGTGGTCGCCGGGCTGTGCGTGGCGCCGCTGGGCCTGACGATGATGCTCGTCGCCCCGCTGTACGCCCGGCTGTCCGCCCGGTACGGCCCCAAGGTCACACTGATGCTCGGCATGGCGGTCATCGCCATCGGATACGGGGCCGGGCTCGGCCTGATGAGCGCCGCCTGGCAGACCGTCGTGATCGCGGTGGTGCTCGGCGCCGGCATCGGGCTCGCCTACTCCTCGCTGCCCGCACTGATCATCGGGGCCGTCGACGCCTCGGAGACGGGCGCTGCCACCGGGCTCAACACCCTGATGCGCTCGATCGGCACCTCGGTCTCCAGCGCGGTGATCGGCATGGTGCTGGCCCACACCTCGGTGCAGATGGGGCCGGTCGCGGTGCCCAGCATGCAGGGGTTCCGCACCTCGTTCATGATCGCCACGGGTGCGGTGCTGGCCGGCCTGGTGCTGGCCGCGTTCCTGCCGTCGCAGCGGGCGGCTGCCGCGCCGGTCCTGCTGGCGAGCAGCGCGGGCGACGAGACGGCCCGGCTGTCCGGCCTCCCGCTCCCGCTCCCCGGCTCCGGCTTCCGCGGCCGGGTCCTCGAAGCGGACGGGACCCCGGTGGCCGGCGCCAACGTCACCCTGATCGACCGGCAGGGCCGGCAGGCCGGGCTCACCACGACGGACGCGGAGGGCCGGTACGCGCTCGCCGCCCCGGCCGGCGGCAGCTTCGTCCTGGCCGGATCGGCCGCCGGATACGCGCCGCGCGCCTACCCGGCGGCGCACCCGGCGAGCGGCCGGCCCGCCGAGGCCGATCTGGTGCTGGCCCTCAGCGCACCGGCGCGTCGAACCTCGGTGCGGTCGTGAGCAGATGAGAGACGTCCGTCCCCGCCGGGAGCTCCTGCGGACGCGCGCCGCGGGTGAACAGCCGCGCGGGGCGGGCGCCCTGGACCCGGGCCTGGCGCCCGTTGACCCGCAGCCATGAACCCTCGCGCAGGCCGAGCACCGGGACGTCGTTCTCCTCCAGGAACTCGGTGAGCCGTTCCTCGCGGGTCTCGCCCTTGTGGGTGCTGTCCGGGTCCGGGTCCAGGTAGTGCGGGTTGATCTGGAACGGGACGAGGCCGAGCGTCTCGAAGGACGGCGGCTGCACGATGGGCATGTCGTTGGTGGTGCGCAGGGTGGGCGACGCCATGTTCGTGCCCGCGCTGGCCCCCATGTACGGCAGTCCGTCGCGCACCGCCTCGATCACGGCGTCGCGCAGCCCGGTCCGGTAGAGCGCGCTCAGCAGCCGGAAGGAGTTGCCGCCGCCGATGAACACGGCGTCGGACGCGGCGAGTTCGGCGACCGGGTCGGCGTTCTCATGGACCCCGCGCACGCTGATGCCGGCCGGCTCCAGGGCGTCGCGGACCCGCGCGGTGTACGTCGTGTAGTCCGCGAGCGCGTACGGCACGAAGGCCAGCCGGGCGCCGGAGGGCAGGAACGCCTCCACCGTGTCGAGGGCGTGTTCCAGGTAACCGCAGCCGTGCTGGGTGGAGTTGGAGAGCAGGAGCAGATTCACGGGGTTCCTCTTGGGTTCTCTTCGCTTCAGATCGTGCGGGTGGAGCGGGGCCCGGCCGCCGGTCAGGTGGTGCGGCGGGACCGGGGCTTGGGGCGCTGCGGCGGGTGGGTGAGGCGCCTCTCCAGCATGTCGGCCGCCTTGCGCAGCGCGTCGATCCGGTTCTCCGGCGCCCCCTCGAACCGTTCCTCCGCGCCGCCCAGACTGAGACTTCCGTACGGTTCGCGCCCCAGGAAGACCGGTACGGCGAGGGTCGCGATGCCGGTGTCGTACTCACCGACCGTCCAGGCGTACCCCTGGGCGCGCACCTTCAGCAGCTCCTGCTCCAGCAGATCCGGATCGGTCACCGTCCGGTCGGTGAACCGGGCCATCGGGCGCCCCCGGAAGAGCCGGTGGCGCTGCTCGTCCGGCAGGTAGGCGTAGAACGACTTACTGGTCGCCCCGGCGTGCGCCGGGTAGAGCTCACCGACCAGGGGGTAGTAGCGCAGCGGCCCGGTCTCGCCCTCCTCGGCCGCCACGCACCGCATGTGGAAGCTGTCCGGCAGGCAGAACAGCACGGTGTCGCCGGTGACCCGGCGCAGCTCCTCCAGGACCGGCCCGGCGAGCAGCTCCAGCGATCCGGAGCGCTCCCAGAGCCTGCCCAGGCGCAGCACGGCGGGGCCGATGCGGTAGCGGCGGGTGGCCGGGTCGGACACCAGGAAGCCGCGGCCCGCGAGGGTGGCCAGCAGCCGCTGGGCCACCGAGGTGTCCCAGCCGAACTCCTCGGCGACCTCGGTGACGCCCCAGTCGGGTCTGGTCCGCTCGAACGCGAGCAGCACGAGGAGTGCCCGGTCGACCGTTTGCAGGGCTCCGGCGGGGGTGCGCCGGTCCACATCGAAGTCCGCCATCCTGATCTCACCATTCAGACCTGAGTTGCAAATAACGGGAAACAGTTGCGTTCAACGCTATCCGATCCCGAATCTGCTCTCAGCACCCCGTCCGGCGTCCCACTCCCTGCCGGGCGCCGGACGGGTGTGATGGATGCGCGAGAAAGGCCCCCCATGTTGAAGTACGTACTGGACATCGTCGACCTCCTCGACGACCCGCAGGCCAATGGCAAGACGGTCGTCGAGTACCTCGACGCCGCGGCGGGGGCCGAGGGCTCGTCCGCGGAGGTCACCACGGTCGCCGGCGAGCGGGGCTCGACGGACTTCGTGATGGTCCGCATCCCCGGCTCCCGGGGCCGCACGGCCGGGGGCACCGCCCGCACTCTGGGTGTGGTCGGCCGGCTCGGCGGCATCGGCGCCCGGCCCGAGGTGACCGGCCTGGTCTCCGACGCCGACGGCGCGGTCTCCGCCGTCGCCACCGCCGCGAAGCTGCTCGACATGCGCCGGCGCGGCGACGTGCTGCCCGGCGATGTGATCGTCGCCACCCACATCTGCCCGAACGCGCCGACCGAGCCGCACGACCCGGTGCCGTTCATGGGATCGCCCGTGGACATCGCCACCATGAACCGCCACGAGGTGACCGACGCCATGGAGGCCGTGCTCTCCATCGACACCACCAAGGGCAACCGCATCATCAACCACAAGGGCCTGGCCCTGTCGCCCACCGTCAAGGAGGGCTGGGTGCTCCGGGTGAGCGAGCAGCTCGGCGAGCTGCTGGCCGTGGTGACCGGTGAGCCGTTGGTCACGTACCCGGTGACCACGCAGGACATCACGCCGTACGGTAATGGTGCACACCACATCAATTCGATCCTTCAGCCCTCCACCGCCACGACCGCGCCCGTGGTCGGCCTGGCGGTCACCTCGGCCGCCGCGGTGCCGGGCTGTCAGACGGGCGCGAGTCACGAGACCGACATCGCGTCCGCCGCCCGCTACGCCGTGGAGGTCGCCAAGGCCTACGGCGCGGGCCACCTGGACTTCCACGACGCGGTGGAGTTCGACAACCTCGTCAACCGCTACGGGTCGCTGTCCCACCTGCAGACCTTCGGCCGCACACCCCTGGAGTCCTGATGGCTGCCGCCCCGCCGGCCGACGCCGCGGTCAACGAGACCAAGAGCATCGGCAGCGACGACTACTCGCTCTCGCGCGTCCCGCGCGACAAGCGGTTCGGCTTCTGGTCCATGCTGCTCCAGTGGCTGGCCCAGTCCGGCTCGATCTCGCAGTTCACGCTCGGCGCCACCATCGGCGTCGGAATGACCTTCGGGAACGCCTTCCTCGCCTTCACGCTCGGCGCGGTCATCCTGGAGGTCGTGATCTTCGCGATCGGCCTGGCCGGTATGCGCGAGGGTCTCGCGACCCCGATGCTGACCCGCTGGGTGGGCTTCGGCCGCAACGGCTCGGCGCTGGTCAGCTTCGTCATCGCGGTCAGCCTGGTCGGCTGGTTCGGCGTCCAGAACACGATCTTCGGCAACAGCGTCTCGGCGCTGGTCGGCGGACCGTCCTGGATGTGGTGCGTGATAGCGGGCATCGCCATCACCGCCCTGGTGATCTTCGGCTTCAAGTACATGGCGAACTTCGCGAAGATCGTCACGCCGCTCTTCTTCGCGATGGTCGCCTGGTCCGTCATCAACACGCTCAAGGACCACTCGTTCAGCGATCTGATCCACTCGCCGCCGCCCGGCGAAACGATCCCGCTGGCCGTCGCCGCCACCGCCATCGCGGGCGGCTACATGACGGGTGCGATCGTCTCCCCGGAGATGACCCGCTACAACCGCAAGGGCTCGCACGTCTTCCTGCAGAGCGCCTCCTCGATGATCCTCTCCGAGTACATCGTCGGCATGACCGGCGTGCTCCTGGGCCACCTGGTCAAGAGCAACGAGGTCTCGCACATCGTGCTCTCCACCTCCGGCGCCTTCGGCGTCATCGTGGTCCTGATGTCCACGGCGAAGATCAACGACTGGAACCTGTACGGTTCCTCGCTCGGCGTCGTCAACTTCTTCCAGGTCGTCTTCGGCAAGCGGATCCACCGAGGCGCCGTCACCATCGTCCTCGGCATCGCGGGCACACTCCTGTCCGCGGTCGGGATCATGACCCACTTCACCGAGTTCCTCACGATCCTCGGCGTCGCGATCCCGCCGATCGGCGGCATCATCGTGGCCGAGTACTGGGTGGTCAAGCGGATGCGCAAGCCGCTGGACGACACCCGGGAGGCCGAGACCCTGCCGAAGTCCTCGCCGACCTGGGTGCCGATGTCCATCGTCATCTGGATCGTGGCCTTCTGCGTCGGCAAGTTCTACGACGGCGGCATCCCGGCCCTGAACTCGCTGGCCACCGCATTCGTCCTGTACTGCGTCCTCGGCCTGCTGGGCTGGGTGAAGCTGTACGGCACCTCCACCACCGAGGACGACGAGGACAACGCGGTCCCCGACGCCCCCGCCACCACCTCTGTGGGAGCAGCATGAGCACCCCCGACCCCACCGCCCCCATGGTCCCCGCCTCCGACGAGGCCCAGGCCGAGGTCATCGGCCTCTGCGCCGAACTGATCAGGTTCGACACCTCCAACCCCACCAGCGACGAGCGTGCGAGTGCCGAGTGGGTGGTGGGCCGCCTCGCCGAGGTGGGCATCGCCTCGGAGCTGATCGAGTCCGCCCCGGGCCGGGCCAGCGTCGTCGCCCGGATCGCCGGCCGCGACCCCGAGCGCGGCGCCCTGATGGTCCACGGCCATCTGGACGTGGTCCCCGCCGACGCCTCCGAGTGGCAGGTGCCCCCGTTCTCCGGCGAGATCCGGGACGGCTATCTGTGGGGCCGGGGCGCGATCGACATGAAGGACACGGTGGCCGTCATGCTGGCCACCGCCCGGCACTTCGCCCGCACCGGCACCCGGCCCTCGCGCGACCTGGTCCTGGCCTTCCTCGCGGACGAGGAGGCGGGCGGCAAGTTCGGCGCCCACTGGCTGGTCGAGCACCGCCCGGAGCTGTTCGCCGGGGTCACCGAGGCGATCGGGGAGGGCGGCGGGTTCTCCTTCGCCCTCGACGACACCCGGCGCCTCTACCCGATCGAGAACGCCCAGCGCGGCATGGCCTGGATGGAGCTCACCGCGACCGGCCGGGCCGGCCACGGCTCCTCGCCCAACGACGAGAACGCGGTCACCGACCTCGCGGAGTCGCTGACCCGGATCGGCCGCGAGACCTTCCCGATCCGGCTGATCGAGCCGGTCCGCGCCCTGCTCGAAGAGGCCGCCCGCCTCTACGGCGTGGAGTTCGACGAGAACGACATCGAGGGCAGCCTCGCCAAGCTGGGCCCGGTCTCCGACTTCATGCAGGTGGTCCTCCGCAACTCGGCGAACCCCACCATGTTCAACGCCGGTTACCAGACCAACGTCATTCCCGGAAAGGCCACCGCCCGCGTCGACGGCCGCTTCCTGCCCGGCCACGAGCAGGAGCTGATCGACACGATCGACGGGCTGCTGCTCCCCTCGGTCACCCGCGAGTGGGTCAACCACGACATCGCGATGGAGACCACCTTCGACGGCCCGCTCGTCGACGCCATGTGCGACGCGGTGCGCGCCGAGGACCCGGACGGCCACCCCGTGCCGTACTGCAACCCCGGCGGTACGGATGCCAAGGCCTTCACCCACCTGGGCATCCGCTGCTTCGGCTTCAAGGGCCTGAAGCTCCCGCACGACCTGGACTACGGCCGCCTGTTCCACGGCGTGGACGAGCGCGTCCCGCTGGAGGGACTGCGCTTCGGCGTCCGCGTCATGACCCGACTCTGGCAGAGCTGCTGACCGCCGCGTCACAGCTCCACCAGGGGCCCGCCCCGACCCGGGCTCACCCCACCCGCGCCCCCGCCGACCCCGTCGGCGGGGGCGCGGGCATTCCCGCGCGGCCGGACGTACCCCCGCGCGCACCCCCGGCCCGGACGTGCGGCACGATGGGGCGCCGTCGAAATGCCCCGTCCCCGCATCCCGCCCCACCAGGAGGAACCCCGTGGCCGCCGAGCCCAAGCCGGAGATTCTTGCCGCGTTCCAGGCCGCCAAGGGCTTCATGCCGGTGGTGGAGGGGCTGGCCCTGTACGCGGCAGCCGCCGAGGCCGCCGCGCTCGGGCTGCCGCTGCTGGAGGTGGGCACGTACTGCGGGCGCTCCACCATCCTGCTCGCCGACGCCGCCCGCGCCTCGGGGGCGACGGCCCTCACCGTCGACCACCACCGGGGCAGCGAGGAGCAGCAGCCCGGCTGGGAGTACCACGATCCGACCGTGGTGGACCCGGAGGTCGGCCGGATGGACACGCTGCCCACCTTCCGCCGGACGCTGCACGCGGCCGGTCTGGAGGAGCACGTGGTGGCGCTCGTGGGGCGCTCCCCGCAGGTCGCGGCCGTCTGGGGCGGGCCGCTCGGCCTGGTCTTCATCGACGGCGGTCACACCGACGAGCACGCGAACGGCGACTACGAGGGCTGGGCGCCGCATGTCGCCGAGGGCGGACTGCTGGTGATCCACGACGTGTTCCCCGACCCGGCGCACGGCGGCCAGGCCCCGTACCGGATCTATCTGCGGGCGCTGGCCTCCGGGGCGTTCACCGAGATCTCGGTCACCGACTCGCTGCGCGTCCTGCGGCGTACCGGGCCCGGGATCTGAGGCCTCCGGACGCCGGGCGGGCTCCCGGATAGCATCGCCGGGTGCGTGACGACGAGAGCGTTCCCCCCACCCCGCGCCGCCCGGCCCTGTTCGCCGCCGCGACGCTGATCGTGCTGTGCCTGGGCGCCACCGGCTGCGGCGGCGATGACACCGCGCAGGCCCGGCCCGGCCCGGCCGGCACCACGGCCGCCGCGACGGCCTCCTCACCGGCCCCGGCCTCCCCGTCGCCGGTGCGCAGCAGCCCCTCCGCCACCCGGCCGCCCTCCCCGTCGGCGTCCGCGCCGGACGCCCCGTCCGGGCCCCTGTCGGGGAAGACGGTCGTCATCGACCCCGGGCACAATCCGCGCAACCACCTGCACAACGCCGAGATCGGCCGGCAGGTGGACATCGGCACCACGCGCAAGGAGTGCGACACCACCGGCACCTCCACCAACTCCGGTTACGCGGAAGCCGAGTTCACCCTCGACGTGTCGCACCGGATGCGCACGCTGCTGCGGGCACAGGGCGCGAAGGTGGTGCTGACGTACGACGACGACCGGCCGTTCGGCCCGTGTGTCGACGAACGGGCCCGGATCGGCAACAAGGCCGGGGCGGACGCGGTCGTCTCGGTCCACGCGGACGGATCGGCGGCCGGCAACCGGGGCTTCCACGTGATCCTTCCCGCCTCGGTGCGCGGCGGCGACGCGGACACCTCGAAGATCGTCGGCCCGTCGCGCGATCTCGGTACGCGTATCGCCGGACTCTTCGTCCGCGCTACCGGAAGTGCTCCTTCCAATTACATCGGCGGCAATACCGGACTGGACACCCGCAAGGATCTCGGCGGACTTAATTTGTCCACCGTGCCCAAAGTGTTCATCGAATGCGGCAATATGCGTGATCCGAAGGACGCGGCCCTGCTCACCAGTGCGAGCTGGCGCCAGAAGGCGGCGCAGGGGATCGCCGACGGCATCAGCAGCTACCTCAACGGGTAGTAAGAGGTGGTTCTGCGATGAATCGGGAGGATGCCCGCCCAACGTCCGGACGGGGGGCCACCACCCGACCGGGCAGACGATAGATTCATCCGTACGATGGGGAGCCGCCCCCGAGCTTCGCGCCGTGCCCGCCCGTACCGGTGGCAGCGACGACCGCCCCGACGAGACGACCGACTAAGGACCTTCACGTGAATATCCGCTCCCTCACTCGAGGCGATGGCGTGGTGATCGGAGCAGCGGTCGTGCTGTTCATCGCCTCTTTCCTCGACTACTTCTCCTATGGGAACTCCAGCATTGACGCGCCGAACTCCTGGGATTCGCTGGGCAACGCGATCGGTGTCTACATGGTCGGGGTGGCCGGTGCCGCACTGATCGTGCTCTCCCGTTCCCAGCCGCAGCCGCGCAAGGTCGCCGGTCTGGATCTCGCCCAGTTCGGCGTGGCCGCCACGGTGTTCACCGCGTGGAACCTGTTCTGGACGATCATCGACCTCGGCCAGATCGACGCCGGTGCCGGTCTGATCCTCGGCATGATCGCCGCTCTGGTGCTGGCCGCCGGTGCGGTCGCCTCCCCGCTGCTTCCCGCGCTCAAGGGCCCGCTCATGGGCGCCCCGAAGCCGCAGGCCGTGCACCCGCCGTACGGCGGCCAGCCGCAGCCCGGCCAGGGTTACGGCTACCCGGGCGCGCAGCAGCCGTCCTTCGGTGGTCAGCAGCCGGGCCAGCCGCAGCCGTACGGTGCCCAGCAGCCCGGTCAGCCCGAGCCGCAGCAGGCCGGTGCGCCGGCTCAGCAGGCCCCGGCGGCGGGCGGTGAGTTCACCCCGTTCTGGTTCGCGGTTCCGGTGGCGCGTCCGCTGTACGGCGAGGACGGTTCGCCGTCCCCGATCGCCGAACTGGCCCCGGGTACCTGGTACCTCGCGGTCGAGCAGCGCGGTCCGGGCCTCATCGCCCAGACACAGGACGGCCGTCGTGGCGTGCTCCAGGACACCACGGGCATCCAGCGCGGCTGACGCGGCGCACGGACAACCGACGGCGGCCCCCCGCCCCTTCCGGGCGGGGGGCCGCTGTCGTACCCTCCGGATATATCTGATGCATCGTCAGAAATACTGGGAGGCAGCGGAATGCGGCTCGGACTCGCTCTCGGATACTGGGGCCGCGGCCCGAACCCGGCCCATCTGGACCTCGCCCGCGAGGCCGAGGACCTGGGCTACGCGTCGGTGTGGACGGCGGAGGCCTGGGGATCGGACGCCTTCACCCCGCTGACCTGGATCGCCGCCCACACCTCCCGGATCCGGCTGGGCACGGGCATCGCGCAGATGGCGGCGCGCACCCCGACCGCGACCGCCATGCACGCCCTGACGCTCGATCACCTCTCCGGCGGCCGGATGATGCTCGGTCTCGGGCTCTCCGGCCCCCAGGTCGTCGAGGGCTGGTACGGCCGGCCGTTCCCCCGCAGCCCGCTGACCGCGACCCGCGAGTACGTCGACGTGGTGCGCCAGGTGCTCAGCCGCGAGGCGCCTGTCGAGCTGGACGGCCGGTTCCACTCGCACCCGTACAACGGCCCGGACGCCACCGGGCTCGGCAGACCGCTGAAGCCGATCACCCATCCGCTGCGGGCGGACCTCCCGGTGCTGCTCGGCGCGGAGGGGCCGAAGAACATCGCGCAGACCACCCGGATCGCGGACGGCTGGCTGCCGCTGTACTGGTCGCCGCTGCGCACCGACGTGTACGAGGCCTCGCTCACCGGCCTCCGCGACGGGTTCATGATCGCGCCGATGGCCCGTGCGCAGGTCTGCGACGACGTCGCGGAGGGACTGCTGCCGGTGAAGGCGATGCTCGGCTTCTACATCGGCGGCATGGGCGCCGCCGCCCGCAACTTCCACGCGGACCTGATGGCGCGGATGGGGTTCGAGGAGGAGGCCCGGCGGATTCAGCAGCTCTTCCTGGAGGGCCGCAAGGAGGAGGCCGTCCTCGCCGTGCCGGACGCGTTCGCCGATGAGATCTCCCTGGTCGGTCCCCGTGAACGGATCGCGGAGCGGCTGGAGTTGTGGCGCAAGGGGCCGGTCACCGACCTCCTGGTGACGGCCCCCGACCCGCACACCCTGCGGGTGCTGGCGGAGCTCAGTCAGTAGAACCGACGGGAAGCCGCCCCTCGCGCGTCCAGGCCGTCAGCTCGTCGGCCGTCCACGTCGTGACGACGCGTTCCGCCGGGACCCCGCACTCCTCCGCACGGGCGCAGCCGTGGATCTGCCAGTCCAGCTGTCCGGGCGCGTGCGCGTCGGTGTCGACGGCGAAGAGCGTGCCCGCCTCGACGGCCCGGCGCAGCAGTCGCCTGGGCGGGTCCAGCCGCTCGGGTCTGCTGTTGATCTCCACCGCCGTGCCCGCCTCCGCGCAGGCGGCGAAGACCTCGTCCGCGTCGAACCGCGACTCCGGACGGCCCCGGCCGGTGATCAGGCGTCCGGTGCAGTGCCCGAGGACGTTCGCCCGCGGATGGCGGACGGCCGCGAGCAGCCGCCGGGTCATCGGGCCGGGGTCCATCCGCAGCTTGGAGTGGACGGAGACGACCACCAGGTCCAGCTGTTCCAGGAGTTCGTCCTCCTGGTCGAGGCTGCCGTCGAGGTTGATGTCGCACTCGATGCCGGTCAGCAGCCGGAACGGCGCCCAGCGCTCGTTGAGTTCGGCCACCTCCGCCAGCTGCCGGCGCAGCCGCTCGGGCGAGAGTCCGTTGGCCACGGTCAGCCGGGGCGAGTGGTCGGTGAGCACCGCCCAGTCGTGGCCGAGCTCCGCCGCGGTGCGTCCCATCTCCTCGATCGGGCTGCCGCCGTCCGACCAGTCGGAGTGCAGATGGCAGTCGCCGCGCAGCAGCGCGAGCAGCCGCTCACCGCCCTCGGCGAGCGGTCCGCCCTCCTCGGTCTCGGTCTCCAGCCGCTCCAGATACGCGGGCACCTCTCCGGCCACGGCCTCGCGGACGACCTGCGCGGTCCGGGGGCCGATGCCCTTGACCCGCTCCAGCGAGCCGTCCGTCACCAGCTGGACGGCCTCGCCCTCGCCCATCGCGGCGACGGTGCGGGCGGCCGTGCGGAAGGCCTGGACGCGGTAGGTGTCGCCCCTGCCGCGCTCCAGCAGGAAGGCGATCCGCTCCAGGGCCCGGACCGGGTCCATCGCCACCTCCTCGCCGGACAGGACGGGCTGCCGTTCCAGCTTGGCCCAGCGGCGCCCGCCCCGCACACCGGCCGGAGCCGTCGCGGCCCCCGCCCGTCAGCCGAAGGACGACCGCGCCAGCCAGAAGTCCAGCAGCTCCGCGTCGCCCAGGACCTCGACCCGGTCGCTGTCGGGGGCGAGGCGGCGGTTGAAGACCAGCATCAGGTCGGTGAGCGGCCCGCGCAGCGCCACGGTCGCCTTCGCGTGCGCGCGGCGCCAGATGAAGCCGTCCTCGCCGAACTCGATCAGCCATTCGGCGCCGGGGGCGTCGGTGGCGTGCAGGTGGATGGAGCGCCCGGCGCCGCGCAGCTCCGCCGTCTCCGGGTCGTACCCGGCGGCCTGGGCGAAGGCGACGATCTCCAGCCATTCGTCGACGGTGTCCGCGGCCAGGTCGGGCGCCATCTCATAGGGCACCTTCGCGGTCAGGGCCGCGTCCGCCTGGTGGACGACGGTCTCGATCGCCATGCGGCGGGCCCAGAACCCGGAGCTGTGCTCCCAGGCCCAGGACCAGACCGGCAGCTCCGGTCCCGCCTCCCGCAGCGCCCCGGCGGTCAGCGCCGCCCCCTCCGCCAGCCAGGCGTCCAGCACGGCGGGGTCGTCGCCGTCGGGGGTGAAGTGCGGCACCTTCTCCTTCGGGACCTCCTCGGTGGCCCGGGTGCGCACGATCTCACCGGCCCAGCGGTGGGCGCGGCCGACGTGGACGGCGAGGTCGCGCAGCGTCCAGCCGGGGCAGGTCGGTACGGTCGCGTCGAGGTCCGCGCCGCGCACCGCGGCCCTCAACGCCTCGGTCCTCAGGACGATTTCGTCGCAGTAGCGCTCATGGGAAAGATGGCTCATGCCCGCACCCTAATGGGGGTTCGATCCGTGCCCCACGGGTTATCCGCCGAGCTGCGAGGTGGACGGCACCTTGTCCTTCACCTCGGCGCCCGCGCTCTTGCCGGCACCCTTGATGCTGTTGATGACGCTCTCGAAGGCGCCGATGTCGCCCTCTCCCGCCTCGCCCTTGCGGAGCTTGGTGGCGAGGCCCTTGAGCGAGGCGATGCCCGCGGTCAGCGGGGCGACGGCCTTCGAGAGCAGCGGGTCGCCCTTGGCGTTGTCGGAGGCGGCCTTGAGCCTGTTGTAGGCGAAGCCGCCCGCGAGTCCGGCCTTGACGAGCGCGAACGTCCGGCCGTCCGCGCCCTTCTTGAACTTGCCGGCGCGGTACGGCTTGACGACCCACTGGTACGTGGCGCCCGCGGCCAGCCCCGCGTTGGTGACGAACCGGGTCTTGGCGAACTTCTGCGCCTGGGCCGAGGACGTACCGGTGGGCGACGCGGAGCTGCTCGCGCCGCTGTCGCCGTCACCGCCGCACGCGGTGGCGCCCACCAGCACGGTGCAGGACAGCAGCAGCGCCACGAGCAGACGGCGAAGCGGTACGGAACGGGGCACGGCGGGCCTCCCTGACCGGGCACGTCACGACGGGGCGCCGGGGCCCGGCACTCCCCCGCAAGGCTTGCCCCGGCCCGGACGGCCCGCCACCCGGGTACGCCGTCCGGGTTCCGCCCGGCGGAGTGCGGCAACCCGGACGGCATGTCCTCCGCCGCTGACGGCCTCCCCCGAGGCCGACGGGCCCGGCGCACCGGGGCGGCTGCTCAGCCGCAGCAGTCCGGCTCCAGCCCCTTCGGCAGCCGTTCCCCGCTGAAGACCGCGGTGGTCGCCTCGTCCCCGCCGAGCGCGGCCACCGCCAGCAGCAGCGAACCGGCGGTCCAGGCCGTGCGCTCCTCGGGCCAGAACGCCCGGTTGCCCTCGAAGACGTACCCCGTCCAGTACAGCCCGTCCTCGGCCCGCAGGTGCTGGATGGACTGCAGGACCTCCAGGGCCCGGTCGGACTCGCCCATCACCCAGAGCGCCAGGGCGAGTTCGCAGCTCTCGCCGCCCGTCACCCATGGGTTGGGCAGCACACAGCGCACCCCGAGGTCCGGGACGACGAAGCGGTCCCAGCCCTCCGCGAGCCGCTTCGTGGCCGCCGGTCCGTCGAGCGCGCCGCCGAGGATCGGGTAGTACCAGTCCATCGAGTAGTGGCTCTTGTCCAGGAAGCGTTCCGGATGGCTGCGGATCGCGTGGGCGAGTGCGCCGGTGGCCAGCTCCCAGTCGGGCTGCGGCTCCTCGCGGCGTTCCGCGATGGCGAGCGCGCAGCGCAGCGCCTGGTGGACGGAGGAGGAGCCGGTCAGCAGCGCGTCCTGGACCGGGGTGCCGTCGGCCTCCCGCTTCCAGCCGATCTGGCCGCCGGGCTGCTGGAGCCTCAGCACGAACTCGACGGCGGCGAAGACGGTCGGCCACATCCGGTCGACGAACGCGTCGTCGCCGGTGGCGAGGTAGTGGTGCCAGACGCCGACGGCCACGTACGCGCAGAAGTTGGTCTCCTGACCGCGGTCGGTCGGCCGCCGCGGGTCACCGTCGTGGTAGGCGGCGTACCAGGAGCCGTCGCCGTTCTGGTTGCGGGCCAGCCACTCGTAGGCGCGTGCCGCGGCGTCGTGCTCGCCGGCCGCGTCCAGGGCCATGGCCGCCTCGGTGTGGTCCCACGGGTCGAGGTGGTGCCCGCGGAACCAGGGCAGCGCGCCGTTCTCGCACTGCATGGCGAGCAGCGCGGCGACGGTCTCGGTCGCTTCCCCGGCGGTGAGCACTCCGGGCAGCACAAGGTGTTCGGTCCGCTCGGGAAGTGTCACGCCTTGGCCTCGGCGGAGTCGTCGGCCTTCGCCGGGGTGTCGGTGACCGGGGTGGCGGGCAGGTGGGGCTTGGTCGCGTAGGCGACGAAGCTCTTGCCGACGACCGGGTTGAGCAGTTGCTCGGCGACCCGGGTGGCCATCGGCTTCTTCATGATGTCCCAGACCAGCAGCTTGTGGTACGCCCGCACCGGCAGCGCCTTGTCATTGTCGACGCCGAACGCGCACTTCAGCCACCAGTACGGCGAGTGCAGCGCGTGCGCGTGATGGGTGCCGTACGGCTTGAGGCCGGCGCCGCGCATCCGGCCGAGGAGCTCCTCGGCCCTGTAGATGCGGATGTGGCCGCCCTCGACCTCGTGGTAGGCGTCGGAGAGCGTCCAGCAGACCTTCTCGGGGCCGTAGCGCGGCACCGTGACCGCGATCCGGCCGCCGGGCCTGAGCACCCGGACCATCTCGGCGAGCACGCCCTTGTCGTCGGGGATGTGCTCCATCACCTCGGAGATGATCACGACGTCGAAGGACTCGTCGGGGAACGGCAGGTTGAGCGCGTCGCCCTCCATCGCGGTGGCGGTGGCGCCCTCCGGGGCCTCTCCGGCCTCCTTCATCGCGGCGAACCACTTCGCGACCTCGCGGATCTCCTCACCGTTCCGGTCGAGAGCCACCACCTGGGCGCCGCGCCGGTAGCACTCGAAGGCGTGGCGTCCGGCGCCGCAGCCCAGGTCGAGCACTCGGTCGCCTGCGGCGAGCGGGAAGCGGGTGAAGTCCACGGTCAGCACGAATGCCTGCTTTCGCGGTCGGGGGTTCGAAGGGGGCGGGAGAGCGGAGACGTCAGGGGCGGTGCGGTGTCACCGACGGCCGTCGGGTCCAGTGGCGGCGGCGCGGGCGGCGATGGCCTCCCGGTAGCGGGCGGCGGTACCGATCGCCGCCTGCTTCCAGGTGAACCGGGCGAGGACCCGTGCGCGGCCCGCCGCCCCGAGCCGCTCGCGCAGCGCGGCGTCGCCGAGCAGCCGGCCGAGCGCGTCGGCCAGGGCCCCGGCGTCGGCGGGCGGGACCGCGAGACAGGTTTCGCCGTCGGGTCCCGCGACCTCGGGGATCGCACCGCCGGTGGTGGCGACGAGCGGGGTGCCGGTGGCCATGGCCTCGGCGGCGGGCAGTGAGAAGCCCTCGTACAGCGAGGGGACGCAGGCGATCTGGGCGCCGCGCACCAGGTCGACGAGTTCGGCGTCGCTGATGCCCTTGACGAACTCGACGGCGTCCCCGAGCCCGTGCCGCTCGATGGCCTGAGCGACCGGCCCGTCCTCGGCCCGCCGGCCGACGACCACGAGGTGCGCCGCGGGGTTCCCGGTACGGAGCACGGCGAGCGCCTCGACGAGGTGGACGAGGCCCTTGAGCGGTACGTCGGCGCTGGAGGTGGTGACGATCCGGCCCTCGACCTCCTCGACCGCGGGGTCGGGCGACCACAGGTCGGTGTCGGCGCCGATGTGCACGACGTGGACGCGGCCGGGACTCACCCCGAGGTGCTCGACGATCTCCTGCTTGGAGGAACCGGAGACGGTGAGCACGGACGGCAGCCTGCGCGCGACCCGCTTCTGCATACGGGTGAAGGCGTACCAGCGGCGTACGGAGACGCGGCGGCGGCGGGTCGGGGCGGCGTCCAGGTCGAGTCGCCGGTCGACGGTAATGGGGTGGTGGACCGTGGTGACGAGGGGGGCGCCGAGATCGCCGAGGAGTCCGTAGCCGAGTGTCTGGTTGTCGTGGATGACGTCGAACTCGCCGCGCCGGGCGGCGAGATGGCGCCGGGCGCGCAGGCTGAAGGTGAGCGGTTCGGGGAAGCCGCCGGTCCACATGGTGGCGACCTCGGCGGCGTCGATCCAGTCCCGGTACTCGCCGCGCCTGGGCGTGCGGAACGGGTCGGGGTGCCGGTAGAGGTCCAGGCTCGGCAGCTCGGTGAGCGGGACGCCCTCGTCGAGCACGGGGTAGGGCTGGGCCCCGATGACCTCGACGCTGTGGCCGAGGCGGGCGAGCTCGCGGGCGAGGTGGCGCACGTAGACGCCCTGGCCGCCGCAGAAGGGGTTGCCCTTGTAGGTGAGGAGCGCGATGCGCAACGGCCGGTCGCCGTCGGGTCCTGCCTCCGTGTCCGACGTACCGACGCCCGTGCGGGGGCCCGACTCTATGGCCTCAGCGGTCACACTCGGCCCCCTTCTCACTGCGTGTTCGCCGGAGCGTAACCGCTCGCGCTAATCTAGAACAAGTTATAGACCGGATCGTTCAATGAGCTACGAATCTACCGGCAGGTAGCGTCGGCGCAACGGCCGGATCAGGTGATTCGCGCCACGACACACACCCTGGCATGCTGTGCGCCTCCGGACCGGCCACCGCGTCCTCGCGGTCGCGGACAGAAGCCACGGGGATGGGACACATGACAGCGGAAGCCAGACCGGCATCGCCGCCCCTGACAGAACGCCAGGAGGCCCGCCGCCGCCGCATCCTGCACGCCAGCGCGCAGCTCGCCAGCAGGGGCGGTTTCGAGGCCGTCCAGATGCGTGAGGTGGCGGAGGCCGCCGGGGTCGCCCTGGGCACCCTGTACCGCTACTTCCCGTCCAAGGTCCACCTGCTGGTCGCCACCATGCAGGACCAGCTCCAGCACATGCACGGCACGCTGCGCAAACGTCCGCCGGCCGGGGCCGACGCGGCGGACCGGGTCGCCGACACCCTGATGAGGGCGTTCCGGGCGCTCCAGCGCGAACCGCATCTGGCGGACGCGATGGTGCGCGCGCTGACCTTCGCGGACCGCAGCGTGAGCCCCGAGGTGGACACCGTCTCGCGCCTCACGACGGCGATCATCCTGGACTCGATGGGACTTGAGCACCCGACGCCGGAGCAGCTCTCGGCCGTCCGGGTGATCGAGCACACCTGGCACTCCGCGCTCATCACCTGGCTGTCCGGCCGGGCGTCGATCGCCCAGGTGAAGATAGACATCGAGACGGTGTGCCGGCTGATCGACCTGACGGCCGAGGGCCCGGTCCGCTGACTTCCGCGCGGCCCCGCCCCGGTTCGGGTCCTGCCCATGTACGGCACCCACATGGGTCCCCCGTCAGGTGAGGTGCCCTGCACCATATCGACGACGGCACGGTGTTCATACGGTTCGGCGACATCACAGGAACACGCCGAGGAGCCGGTCACCATGCGTCGCAGAGCCAGCAGAGCCAGCGCGGACAGCAGGACGAGCAGCACCAGCAGAGCAGGCGGGGCCACCCGCACCGTCCGGCCCACAGCCCTGTCCGCCGTGGCCGTACTGGCCGCCGCCGGTCTGCTGGCGACCGGGTGCAGCGCCGCCGGCAAGGCGGGCAGCACCGATTCCGGGTCCGGGAAGTCCGGCAGCGGTTCGGCCGTGAAGGTCGGCCTGGTCTACTCCCGGACCGGGCTGCTCGCGGACTACGGCAAGCAGTACCGGGACGGCTTCATGGCGGGCCTGGACTACGCGACGAAGGGCACCGGCAAGGTCGCCGGCCACCGCATCGAGGTCACCGAGCAGGACGACGCGGGCGACCCCGGCAAGGCGGTCTCGGCGGCGAAGAACCTGATCGGCAAGGGGTACAAGGTGCTGGCCGGCACCACCGACTCCGGCGTCGCCCTCCAGATGGCGCCGCTCGCCGCCCAGAACAAGGTGCTGTTCGTCAACGGCCCGGCCGCCACCGACGCGGTGACCGGGATCAACGGCTACACCTTCCGCTCGGGCCGCCAGTCCTACCAGGACATCCTCACGGCGGGGGCGATGCTCGGCGACGCCAAGGGCAAGAAGGTCACCGTGCTGGCCCAGGACTCCACGTTCGGCCAGGCGAACGTCACCGCGGTGAAGGCGGTGCTCGGCGCGAAGGGCGCGAAGGTGGGCTCCGTGCTGGCGCCGCCCAGCGCGACGGACCTGACGCCGTTCGCCCGGCAGGTGAAGGCGGGCGGGCCGGATCTGGTCTTCGTGGCCTGGGCCGGTTCCACCGCACCGGCGCTGTGGACCGCGCTGGACCAGCAGGGCGTGCTGGGCGCGAGCAAGGTCGTCACCGGGCTCGCCGGGACGGCCTCGTACCCGGTCTTCGGGACGGCCGGGGCCAAGGTGTCGTTCCTCGCGCACTACTTCCCCGGCGCGGGCGGCGGCAACGCCGCGGAGAAGGCCATGCTCGACTCGGTGACGAAGGCCGGCGGCACCCCCGACCTGTTCACCCCGGACGGCTTCACCGCGGCCCAGATGATCGTGCACGCCGTGGCCGAGGGCAGCGCCACCGACCCGGCCGCGATGGTGAAGGCCCTGGAGGGCTGGACCTTCGACGGGGTGAAGGGCAGGACACAGGTCAGGGCCGAGGACCACGCCCTGGTGCAGCCGATGTTCGTGGCCCGGCTGACCGGCAAGGGCGCCGCCGCGAAGCCGGAGCTGCTGGACACCGAGCCGATGGACGCCGTGGCGCCGCCCGTGAAGCCCTCGGCGGGCTGAACCATGACCGCACCGCACACCCTCGGGCGCCGGGACGGGCCGGCGGACCCCGCGGCCCCGGTGCTCCGGCTGGACGGACTCGGCTGGAGCATCGGCGGCGCGACCATCCTCCAGGACATCACGCTCGGCGTCCGCGAGGGCGAGTTCCTCGCCTTCATCGGCCCCAACGGGGCGGGAAAGACCTCCCTGTTCAACCTGATCAGCGGACTGGTCATGCCGACCGCCGGCACGATCGCGCTGGACGGCGCCGACATGACCCACCGGCCCGCGCACGTGCGGGCCCGGCGCGGGATCGGCCGGACGTTCCAGACGTCCAGCCTCTGGCCCGCCATGACCGTGGCCGACCACGTCCGGCTGGCGGCGCAGGCCGCCCGGGGCGGCTCGTACCGGCTCTGGCGGCGCGCCGACCCGTACACCGCCGAGGTGGCCGGCGTGCTGGAGCGCACCGGTCTCGGCCACCGGGCCGGGGCGACGGCGTCCGAGCTGTCGCACGGCGAGAAGCGGAAGCTGGAGCTGGCCGTGCTGCTGGTGGGCGAGCCCCGGCTGATGCTGCTCGACGAGCCGATGGCCGGGGTGAGCGCGGAGGAGGTCCCGGCGCTGACCGAGCTGATCCGCACTCTGCACCGGGACGAGGGGCGCACCGTCCTCATGGTCGAGCACCACATGGACGTGCTCCTGGGCCTGGCCGACCGGCTCGCGGTGATGCATCACGGCCGGCTGCTGGCCCTGGACACCCCCGAGGCCGTCACCGCCGATCCGACCGTGCAACAGGCCTACCTCGGGGAGGGGTTGTGAGCGAGCGGGCCCTGCTCGCCGTACGGGACCTGCGGGTCCTGATCGGCGGCCGGCACATCCTGCACGGCGTCGACCTGGACGTCGCCGCCCACGGCGTGACCGCGCTGCTGGGCCGCAACGGCGCCGGGAAGACCACGACCGTACGGGGCATCCTGGGCCTCGTCCCGCGCAGCGGCAGCGTGCTGCTGGACGGCGAGGAGACCGTGTCCCTGCCCACCCACGCCGTGGTCCGGCGGGGTGTGGGTTACGCCCCCGAGGACCGGGGCGTCTTCGCCGGGCTGACCGTGGCGGAGAACCTGCGCCTGGCCGAACGGCGCGGCGCGGGCGGTCCCGACTACCCCCTGGTCCATGAACTCTTCCCCGAACTCAAGCAGCGGGCACGGCAGTTGGCCGGGACGCTCTCCGGCGGCCAGCAGCAGATGGTCGCCATCGGCCGGACCCTGCTCAACGCCAACCGGCTGATCATCGCGGACGAGCCCACCAAGGGCCTGGCGCCGAAGGTGGTCACCGAGGTGGCGCAGGTGCTGGAGCGGGCCGCCGAGGCGGTGCCGGTGCTGCTCGTGGAGCAGAACCTCGCCGTCGTACGCCGGCTCGCCGAGCACTGCGTGGTGCTCGCCGACGGCCGGACCGCCCACCGCGGCCCGGCCGCCGAACTGCTCGGCGACGCGGAGGCGGCCCGCCGGCTGCTCGGTGTGGGGCACGGGCCGGCCACCGAAGCGCTCTCCGTGGAGGCGGATTCCTGATGTCCACCATCGTGCTGCTCACCATGACCGGACTCGGTCTGGGAGCCCTCTACTTCCTCGTCGCGTCCGGGCTCTCGCTGATCTTCGGCCTGATGGACGTGCTCAACTTCGCGCACGGGGCGCTGCTGTCCATCGGCGCGTACGGCACCTGGTGGGCGGCGTCCGGCCATCTGCCGGGCGCGGGACCCGGCGGGGCCGGCTTCGTCCTCGCGGTGCTGTTCGGCACGGCGGTGGGCGCCGCCGCCGCCGTGCTCCTGGAACTCGCCGTCGTCCGCCCGCTCTACACCCGGCCGCGCGAGCAGGTGCTCGCCACGGTCGGGGTGGGCCTCGCGGTCCCCGCGCTGCTGTCGGGGATCTGGGGATCGGACGCCCGGACCTTCCCCGGCCCGGAGGCACTGTCCGGCACGTTCGGGCTGCTGGGCGCGCAGGTCCCGGTCAACCGCCTCGTCCTGGTGGCGGCGGCGGTCGTGGTCCTGGCGGCGCTGCGGCTCTTCCTCGGCCGGACCCGGCACGGCCTGGTCGTACGGGCGGGGGTCGAGGACCGGGCGATGGTCACCGCGCTCGGCATCGACGTCCGCAGGGCGTTCACCCTCGTCTTCGCGATCGGCGGGTGCGCCGCCGCACTCGGCGGGGCGCTCGGCGGGCTGTACTTCGGCTCGGTCGACCCCCGTCAGGGCACCTCGCTGCTGATCTTCGCGTTCGTCGTCGTGGTCACCGGCGGCATGGGCTCGGTGACCGGCGCCGCCGTGGCGTCCGTGGTCATCGGTCTGGTCCAGCAGTTCGCCAACTACTACACCGCGGCGGGCCTCGGCGATCTGGCGGTCGTCGTCCTGCTCGCCGCGCTGCTGCTGATCCGCCCGCGCGGACTGACGGGGAGGCTCGCGTGAGCACCGCCACCGAGACACACGACCGCACCGACGGCGGCCCCCTGGCCGCACCGGCGCCCCCCGGCCGGTCCCGGCGGCTGCTGCGCTGGTGGCCCGGCGCCGTCCTGCTGGTCCTGGCCGTGGCGCCCTACAGCGCGCTGCCCGTGCCGGGTCTCCTCGACGGTCCGCTGGGCAGTGCGGGCAGCCTGCAACTCATCGCCACCTGCCTGCTGTTCGGCGCCCTGGCCACCGGCTACGACCTGCTGCTCGGCCGCACGGGGCTGCTCTCCTTCGGGCACGCCCTGTACTTCGCGGCGGGCAGCTACGCCACCAATGTGTTCCTGCTGGAGGCGGGGCTCCCCTTCGCGGCCGCAGCCGTCCTCGGGCTCTGTTTCGGGATCGCGCTGGCCCTGGTCCTGGGGTCGGTGAGCCTGCGCGTCACCGGCATCGGCTTCTCCATGGTGACGCTGGCGTTCGCCCAGGCGGGCTCGATCCTGGTCTCCCGCAACCCCGGTGGCGTCACCGGCGGCGAGGAGGGCCGGGCGGCACCGGCGGATCTGCTGCCCTCCTGGCTCGTCGGCATCGACAACACCGCGAACCTCTACTGGATCGCGCTGGCCTACCTCGTGCTCACCCTGGGCGTCGTCCACTGGGCGGTCCGTTCCCCCACCGGACGCGTCTGGGAGGGCATCAAGGAGAACGAGCGCCGGGTTGAGGTGCTGGGGCTGAAACCGTACGGGTTCAAGCTGACGGCCTTCGTCCTCGCGGGCGCGCTGGCCGCTCTCGGCGGCATCGTGCACCTGCTGCTGACCGGTGGCTCCACTCCGCAGACGACCACGTCCGACTTCACGCTGTCGCTGCTGGTGATGGTGGTGCTGGGCGGCTCGGGGACCCGGTGGGGCCCGATGGTCGGCGGCATCCTCTACACCTGGGCCGATCACCGGCTCGGCGACCTGGCCGGCTCGGGCGCGGTCGCCGGCCTCCCGGCGGTGCTCCGCGTCCCGCTCTCCCAGCCGCTGTTCCTGCTGGGCGTGCTGTTCGTGGCCGTGGTACATCTGCTGCCGGGCGGCCTGGCCCGGCTGCCGTCCAGACTGGCCGCGTCGCGCCGAGGCGGGCCCGCCGAAGAGATCCCGCCCCGGAAGGAGAACGGAAACCCGTGATTCCGTACGAAGAGATCAAGGTTCCTGTCGCCGGCGGCGAGCTGGCGGCCGTGCGCTGGCCGGCCGCCGGACCGGACGCGCCGGTGGTGGTGGCGCTGCACGGCATCACGGCCAACGCGCTGTCCTGGGGCCCGGTGGCCCGGCTGCTGGCCGGCCGCGTCACCCTCATCGCCCCGGATCTGCGCGGCAGGGCGGGGAGTTCGGGGCTTCCCGGCCCGTACGGCATCGCCGCCCACGCGGACGACATCGCGGCCCTGGCCGAGTCGCTCGGCCCGGACCGGGTGGTGCTGGCGGGCCACTCGATGGGGGCGTTCGTGGCGGCGTTCGCCGCGGTACGCCACCCGGAGCGCTTCGGGCCGCTGCTGCTCGTCGACGGCGGCATCGGCTTCCCGGCGCCCGTGCACCTGTCACCGGACGAGCTGATGACGGCGGTGATCGGTCCGGCGATGGACCGGCTGTCGATGACGTTCGCGCACCGGGCCGCCTACCGCGCCTTCTGGCAGGCGCACCCGGCGTTCGCGGGCGCCTGGTCGGACGAGGTGGACGCGTACATCCAGCGCGACCTGACGGGCGCCGAACCGGCCATGCACTCGACGTGCCGGATCGAGGCGGTCCGCACGGACGGCATCGGCCTCTTCGACGAGGAGGTGCTCTCGGCGGTACGGAAGCTGCCCGTCGAGGCGACGCTGCTGTGGGCGGCGCGCGGCCTGATGGACGAGGAGCAGGGCCTGTACGACGAGAAGCGCCTCGCGGCGGCGGACCTGGCCGGGACCCGGCTGACGCCGGTGGCGGTGCGGGACGTGAACCACTACACGGTGCTCACGGGTGACCGGGGCGGGCGGGAGATCGCCGACCGCCTGGTGGCGTACGCGCGACAGGGCGGCTGACGCCCGGCGGACGGGGCCCGGCGGCTGCGCCGGGCCCCGTCCGCCGTTCCGGATCAGCCGGTGCAGCCGCTGTCCGCGATCACGAAGTACCCCGCCGGTGACTCCTTGAGGGTGTGCGCGACGAAGACGTTGTACAGGCCCATGTTCGCCTCGGAGCCGTTGGCGTAGACGTACCCGCCCGTGGTGTGGGCCCTGCCCGCGACCACGTGCGCGTAGTTGGTGGCGGTGAAGCACCGCGCGGTCGCGCCGCCCGTCGTGACCGCCGTCACCTGGGCCGACGTGGTGCCTGCCGTCCCCGATCCGTCGACCGCCGCCACGGTGTAGCGGTAGGTGGCACCGGCGGTCAGGCCGGTGTCCGTGTACGTGGTGCCGGCCGGGGACGCGGTCTTCGTACCGTTGCGGAACACGGCGTACGAGGCGGCGCCCTCGACCGCGCTCCAGGACAGGGACGCGGTGGTGTCGGTGACGCCCGTGACCGTCACGCCCGCCGGGGCCGGCAGCCGGCCGTCGCCGCCACCGCCCGGGGTGCCGCCGCCGTCGAGGCCCCAGAAGACGCCCGTGTAGTACGTCGAGCAGATGGTGTTCAGGAAGTACGCGGCCGCCGTCCCGCACTGCTCGGCGCCCGAACCGGGGCCCACCGGAAGGCCGTGGCCCATGCCGGAGACGGTGTACGTCTCCACGGCCGGCTGCCCTGCGGAGTCGTTGTAGACGGCGCGTGTGGTGTTGCCGGGGAGGGTGCCGGTGGACGACGGGGTCTGGCCGATGCCCCAGACGTCCGTCCACTGGTCGCGCAGGGCCGTGGCGTTGGCCGGGTACACGGTGTAGTCGGCGGTGCCCTGCCAGATCGCCACCCGGGGCCACGGGCCGCCGTACCCGGGATGGGCGCCGCGGACCTTGTCGCCCCACTGCGTGGGGGTCAGCTTCTGCGGGCCGGTCTGGCAGCCCGACGCGGCCGCCTGGCTCGTCGCGCACTGCGCGGGCAGCCCCGAGGCCACCGAGCCGCCCGCGAACACGTCCGGGTAGGCGGCCAGCAGGTCCGCGGTCATGCCGCCGCCCGCCGAAAGACCGGTGACGTAGACCCGTTGGCCGTCGGAGCCGCGGCTCTGCTTCGCGTGCTCCACCATCTGCACGATCGACGCGGCCTCGCCCCTGCCCCGGCTGTCCTCGGCCGGGTCGAACCAGCCGAAGCAGGAGAGGGCGTTGTTCGCGGACGTGGTCTGCGGGAAGACGACGTCGAAGCCCCACTGGTCGGCGAACTTCGGCCAGCCGGAGTTGGTGTAGTACGCGTCGGCGGTCTGGGCGCAGCCGTGCAGGGCGACGACCAGGGGCGCGTTCGCGGGGAGGCCGGCGGGGGTGTACTCGTACATCTGGAGGTTGCCGGGGTTGGAGCCGAAGCCGGTGACCTGCTGGAGGCCCCCGGCGGCAGCGGCGGCCGGCCGGGCGTCGGCGACAGCGGTGGTGGTGCTCAGTGTGGCCGCGAGCAGGCCGAGGACGGCCGTGGACGCGACGCGGCGGAACAGGCGTCTCAGGATCGGTGGGCGCACGGGTGCCTCCCTGGTCGGTACGTGCGGGTACTGGCTGCTGCCGGAACCTACGAGCAGCGGCGCCGCACGCCCATGTGGCAGGCGGACACCCGCGGGTGCGGGGTGTGTGCGGCGGGTCCCTTGTGCGGCCCCGCCGGCCGCCCGGCGGGGCCGCCCGGCGCCGCACCGCACCATGTACGCCGCCACCATGCCGGGGCGGGAGGGTGTGTGCACCGGCCCCGTGTGACACGGGCCGCCGCGTACCTACGGTGACGGCCATGGAGACTTCCCGCAGACCCGATCACGAGCCCCCCGCCCCCGCCCCGGGCGGCGGACCGACGCAGGTGCCCGCGGCACCGTTCCTGGCCGGGCGGACCGCGCTGGTGACCGGTGCGGCGAGCGGGATCGGGCGGGCCTGCGCACAGGCGCTGGCGGCGGCCGGCGCCCATGTGCACGTGGTGGACAAGGCCGGTGAGGCGGCCAGGAGCCTGGCCGGGGAGATCGGCGGGACGGCCTGGGTGGTGGACCTGTCGGACCCCGGAGTCGTCGACACGCTGCCGGCCCACGCGGACGTGGTGGTCAACAACGCGGGGCTCCAGCACGTCGCCCCGGTCCACACGTTCCCGCCGGAACGCTTCGCGCTGATCCAGCGCGTCATGGTGGAGACCCCGTTCCGCATCTTGCGCCGGACCCTGCCGGGCATGTACGAACGCGGCTGGGGGCGCGTGGTCAACATCTCGTCGGTGCACGGGCTGCGCGCGAGCCCGTACAAGTCGGCCTATGTGACGGCCAAGCACGCACTGGAGGGACTGAGCAAGGTGGTGGCGCTCGAAGCGGCGGAGCACGGGGTGACGAGCAACTGCGTCAGCCCCGGTTACGTACGCACTCCCCTGGTCGAGAACCAGATCGCCGACCAGGCCCGTACGCACGGCATCTCGGAGGAGGAGGTGGTGGGGCGGGTGATGCTGGAGCGCAGCGCGATCAAGCGGCTGATCGAGCCGGCGGACGTCGCCGAGGCCGTCCTGTGGCTGTGCGGTCCGCGTACCGGCCACATCACCGGCACCTCGCTCTCCATGGACGGCGGCTGGACCGCCAACTGACCCCCTCACCGCCCCTGTCTACGAACGCTGGCCGCCATGTCTGAACCGTCCCCCTCCGCCGCACCCCATCTCCGGTACCTCTTCGACCTGCTGGCCGACGACGCCCCCGCCGAGGCGCTGGGCGCGGTCCTGTCGACGGCGCGGGCCGACGGGGTGGCGGAGGGAGAGCTGGCCGAGGTGGAGCGGGCCACCGCCATCGCACTGCGGATCAGGGGCGCCCTGCGCCAGCACCGGCGCCGCGAGCTCCAGCTCACCGCGCTCTTCGACACGGCGGGCGACCTGGCGGCCTCCCGCGATCTGGACGACGTGCTGAAGGCGATCGTGCGGCGGGCCAGGATGCTGCTGGGGACGGACACGGCCTACCTCACGCTCCCGGACGAGGAGGCGGGCGACACCTACATGCGGGTGACCGACGGGTCGGTGTCGCTGGTCTTCCAGCGGCTGCGCCTCGAACTCGGCGAGGGCCTCGGCGGTCTCGTGGCGCAGACGGCGAGCCCGTACGCGACCCCGGACTACCGCACCGACGAGCGCTTCCGCCACACCCACAACATCAATGCCGGGGTCCTGGACGAGGGCCTGGTCGCCATTCTGGGTGTGCCGCTGCTGCTCGGCTCCAGCCGCGGGGGCACGGGCAAGGTGATCGGCGTCCTGTTCGCGGCCGACCGGGCGCCGCGGGTCTTCAGCCCCGACGAGGTCGCCCTGCTGTGCTCGCTGGCCGCCCACGCCGCGATCGCCATCGACACCGCCCGCGCCCTGGCCGACACCACCTCGGCCCTCGCCGAACTGGCGGGGGCGAACGCCGAGCTCGCCGAGGCCAACGCCTCGGTGCGGGCCCACTCGGCGGCCATGCGGCGGGCCGAGGAGTCGCACGACCGGCTGACGGACCTGGTGCTGCGCGGCCGGGACGTCAAGGACGTGGCGGCGGCCGTCGCCGGACTGCTCGACTCCCCGCTGACCATCCACGACCCGGGCGGGCGCCCGCTGGCGGCGGTCCGCCCGGACGGTACGGGCTTCGCCGCCGACAGCATGGACGCCGGGTGGCTCGCGGAGGCGGCCGAGGAGTCCCGTACGGGGGCCCGCGCCGTGCACCGCGACGGGAGGGTGGTCTGCGCGGTGCTCGCCGGGCAGGAGCTCCTGGCCGGTCTCGTGCTGCACCGGAGCCGGCGGCTGGACGACTCCGACCGCCGGCTGTTCGAGCGGTCGGCGGTGGTCACCGGGCTCCTTCTGCTGCTGCGGCGCACGGTGGCCGAGACCGAGAACCGCATCCGCGGCGAACTGATCGCCGACCTGCTGACGGACACCGGCCGCGACCCGGCGGGCCTCGCCGAACGGGGCCGCCGGCTGGGCATCGACCTGGACCGCCCGCACCTGCTGCTGGTCGCGGAGACCGGCGCCCGGGAGCGGCTGGCCCCGGCCGCGATGCGCTATCTGTTCGGCGGGGACACCCATGGCGTGAGCGCCGAACACGCGGGCGGGGTGGTGCTGTTGATAGAGGCGGACGGCTCCGGCCCGGCGGCCGGGACCGTGGCCCGCTCGGCGGCGGCCCAGCTCGGCCAGCTGGCGCAGACGCCGGTCACCGTGGCGGCGACGGGCCCCGCCCGGGGCCCCCGTGAGCTGGCCGCCGCGTACGCGGAGGCGGCGCGCTGTCTGCGGGCGATGCGGGTGCTGGGGCGTACGGGCGAGGGCGCGTGCGTGGACGAACTGGGCTTCCTGGGCGTGGTGCTGGGCAACGGGCAGGACGTCGACGGTTTCGTGTCGGCGACGCTGGGGCCGCTGCTGGAGTACGACGCCCAGCGCGGCACCCACCTGGTGCGGACGCTCGGCGCGTACTTCGGCGCGGGCGGCAGCCTGATCCGGGCCAAGGACGAGCTGCACGTCCACGTCAACACGGTGGTGCAGCGGCTGGACCGGATCCAGGTGCTGCTGGGCCGGGACTGGAACGAGCCGGACCGCGCCCTGGAACTGCAACTGGCGCTGCGCCTGCACTTGTTGTCGAGCACACCGGACGGCCGCTGACCCACCCGTCCCCCCGCAGCCCTCATTCCTCCGGGGGGAACACCACCTCTCCCGAGTCGGCCAGGGCGACCGTGATCGCCTCGACCGGACACCCCTCGGCCGCGGCGAGGACGCGCTCGTTGGCGTCGGTCTCCGGGTCGACGGGGTGGGACTGCCGGGCGGAGTCCAGCCGGAAGCCGTCCGGCGCGTGGTTCACGCACATCCCCGACCCGATGCACACCCCTCGGTCGACCTCGACGCTCCACCGGTCACCCATCAGGACGCGCCCCCGTACCCGGCGGGCAGATGGATCATCTTGTGCTCGAAGTACTCCCCGTACCCCTCGGGCCCGAACTCCCTTCCCACACCGGAGTTCTTGTAGCCGCCGAACGGCCCGAGCATGTCGAGACTGAAGGTGTTCACGCTGTAGGTGCCGGTCCTGACCCGGCGGGCGATGTCGATGCCGCGCTCGGTGTCGGCGGTCCAGACACTGCCGCTGAGCCCGTACTCGGAGTCGTTGGCGATCCGTACGGCCTCGTCCTCGTCGCCGTACGGCAGCAGGCAGATGACCGGGCCGAAGATCTCCTCGCGGGCGATGCGCATGGAGTTGTCGACGTCCCCGAAGAGCGTCGGCTCGACGTACCACCCGCGCTCCTGCGCGGCCGGACGGCCGCCACCGGTGAGGATCTTGGCCCCCTCCTCCTGCCCGATCCGGATGTAGTCGAGGGAGCGCTGCTGCTGGCGCCGCGCGACGAGCGGGCCGAGTTCGGTGGCCGGGTCGAGCGGGTCGCCGACCTTCAGCGCACCGGCGGCGGCGGCGAACGCCTCGGCCATCTCCTCGTAGCGGGAACGCGGCACGAGGATCCGGGTCTGGGCCACGCAGGCCTGCCCGTTGATCATCCAGGCGAAGGGCACGATGCCCGCGACGGCGGCGTCCAGATCGGCGTCGGGGAGGATCACGGCGGCGGACTTCCCGCCCAGCTCCAGGGTGACGCGGGTGAGGTTGCGCGAGGCGACCTCCATGACGCGCCTTCCGGCGGCGACGGACCCGGTGAATGAGACCTTGTCGACGCCGGGGTGCCCGACCAGGTACTCGCTCACCTCGCGGTCGGCCGGCAGGATCGACAGCACGCCCTCGGGCAGCCCGGCGTCGGCGACGATCTCCGCCAGGATGTAGGCGTCGAGCGGCGATTCGGGCGACACCTTCAGGACGGCCGAGCACCCGGCGAGCAGCGCGGGCGCGAGTTTGGCGGCGGCGGTGAACTGCGGCACGTTCCAGGGCACGACGGCCGCGACGACCCCGACGGGCTCCCGCCGTACGAGCAGCGGCCCCAGCGCCCCGTCCCGGCGCTCCTCGTACGGGAAGGTGCGGGCGACGGTGATCGCCGCGTCCCACACCATCATCGCGGCGAGGGCCTGCACCATGACGCTGGAGCTGTACGGGGTGCCGTTCTCCGAGCTGATGACCCGGGCGATCTCCTCGTACCGGACGGCGAACGCGTCCTTGATCCGGGTGACGACGGCGATCCGCTCGTCAAGCGTCATCCGGGGCCAGGGACCCTCGTCGAACGCCCGCCGGGCGGCGACGACGGCCCGGTCCACATCTCCCTCGGCGGCATGCGGCACCCGGCCGATGACCTGCTCGGTGTGCGGGGAGATGACCTCGATGACCTCCCGCCCGAGCGGATCGACCAACTCCCCGCCGATGAACAGTTTTCCGTGTTCGACAAGCTCGCTCATGGCTGCTGCCTCCCGCGACGCGGCACGTGACCCGACTCGATGACTGGTTCCGAGCCCTGCGTTCCGAGGCTCTGTTCCCGGTCCACATCTGACTCCATGTCAGAACTGATACCAGTTCCAGTTCCAGGAGTCCACGGATGGGCCACACGCACCGAGGCGGAACGCCGGACGCCTCGTCGCCACCCCACGTCAAACACCCCCGACGGAACGACAATTGGTCTGCACCAAGCCTGGCCGCGCTCTTGCCGGGAACCGCGCGTCCGGGCAGGATTTGACTGGCGATTCACGCGGTGCTCAACCCACTCGACCCCAGACTTCCGCAGCGCATCATCCTCGGCGACCGGTCCCCGGTCGGGCAGGCTTCGGTCGCCTCCAACCCGTGGGGTGCGTCGTACGTCGTGAGCGCCTGGGCGGACCTCGCCGACCAGGAATCGTCCGGCCGGTCATGTTGCAGGTCAGGGTGAGACCGGCAACATGACCGGGAGACCCCGAGGACAACGAGCCCCCCTCGCCGTCCGCCTGCACTCCACCCCGATCGGACAGGTGCCCGGGGCTACCACTGGAACAAGTTCTCGTTACAGTGGACGCGGCGCGTCGTGGCCGTACCCCGCACGCCGCCGAGACCGCGGAGAGATGGGGAGTCCATGACGCAGGTGATGAACCACGGTGGAGGCGTCCACAGCATCAAAGTCCCCATCCCGGACAACCCGTTGGGCCACACCCTGGTCCATGTCCTGGACACCGGCCGGGGGCCGGTCCTGATCGACACGGGCTGGGACGACCCGGAGGCCTGGGACACCCTGACGGCCGGGCTCACGACGGTCGGCGTGGACATCGCCGATATCCACGGCGTGGTCATCACCCACCACCACCCCGACCACCACGGCCTGTCCGGCCAGGTGCGCGACGCCTCCGGGGCCTGGATCGCGATGCACGCCGCCGACACGGCGATCGTCCGCCGCACCCGGGAGTCCGAACCGGGCACCTGGCTGTCCTACCTCGCGACGAAGCTGGCCACGGTCGGCGCACCCGAGGACCACATCGCCCCGCTCCTGGCCGCCCGCGAGAAGGGCGGCCGGATGCGCACCCTGCCCGGTCTGCGGGCCGCGCTCCCGGACCGCGAGATCGTGCCCGGCGAACTCCTCGACCTGGCGGGCCGCAAACTGCGTGCCATCTGGACCCCGGGCCACACCCCGGGCCATGTCTGTCTCCACCTGGAGGAGGACCACCCGGCCAACCTGCCCGGCCGCGGCCGCCTCTTCTCCGGCGATCACCTGCTCCCCGGCATCAGCCCGCACGTCGGCCTCTACGAGGACCCGGACAGCGCGAACGCGACCGACCCGCTCGGGGACTACCTCGCCTCGCTGGAACGGATCGGGCGCCTGGGCGTCGCGGAGGTACTGCCCGCCCACCAGCACGCGTTCCCGGACGCTGCGGGCCGTGTACGGGAACTCCTCGACCACCACGAGGAGCGCCTCACCGGCCTCCTGTCCCTGCTGGCCGAACCGCTCACGCCGTGGCAGCTGGCCGAGCGGATGGAGTGGAACCGCCCCTGGGAGCAAATCCCTTACGGGTCACGGAACATCGCCGTCTCGGAGGCCGAGGCGCATCTGCGCCGACTGGTGAAACTGGGGCGCGCTGAGGCGGTCACGGGAAGCGAGCCGGTGACGTTCGTGGCGGTGTGACGACGGCGCGCTGTTCGTCGCGGTGTGACGGGCGCGCCGTTCGCGCCGGCCACCGGAGGGTCAGCCGCCGTTCAGCGCGGCGACCCTGCACCCCGCTCAAAAGCCCACGGAGCCGGTGCGGGGTCCGGACCACGATCGAGAGGGCGGCCACTTCGCGACGGGGGCGGTCACGGACACATTGACCTCGTACGACACACTGGTGATCCTCGCCGCCTTGTCGCTCGGCGGCTGCGGCACGGAGCACGCGGGGACAGCCGCGGTGTCCCGGCCGGATTCCGCCCCGGCGGCAGCGCCCGGCCAGGGCTCTCCTTGTACCTGCCCGGTAGAGTGTGCGAGTCGTCATCATGCCCGTTCAGGGGGAAGCCGGTGCGAATCCGGCGCTGACCCGCAACCGTGTATGCCGCCCCTTCGGCGGCGAGCCGGAATGCCCTGTCCGTGTCGTGACCGGCTCGCGCCATCGGGACCCCGGTGGCCGGCACCGTCGAGGTATACGGAGCCGGAGCCTGGTGCCTGTGTGTGCCTGTGCCCGGTTTCCCGCAGGAGAGGCCCCACCCGCCATGACCGTACGCCGCAGCGCAGCCGCGCTCGCCGCCACCGCCACCGTGCTCTGTGCGGCCGCAGCCCCCGCCGCGGTCGCCGCACCGTCCCCCTCCCCGTCGCCGTCCGCGGCGCTGCCCTCGGGGCTGTACGGCACGGCGGACCCCACGTACGACGGTGTGTGGCGGCAGTCCCTGGCCTTCGTCTCGCAGCGGGCCGTGGGCGTCACGCCCGCCGCGAAGGCGGTGGACTGGCTGATCGGGCAGCAGTGCGACAGCGGCGCGTTCCCCGCGTACCGTCCCGACTCCTCCGTGCCGTGCGATGCCAAGACCATGATCGACACCAATGCGACGGCGGCCGCCGTACAGGCGCTGCACGAGGTCGGCGGGCACAAGGACCTGGTCGCCAACGGGGTCCACTGGCTGAAGTCCGTGCAGAACGAGGACGGCGGCTGGGGGTACACCGCCGACGGGGCCAGTGACGCGAACTCCACCTCGATCGTGATCGGCGCCCTGGCCCGCGCCGGACAGAAGCTCGGCGATGTGACGACGGACGGCGGCAGGACCCCGTACGACGCCCTGCTCACCTTCGCCATCCCCTGCGGCGGCAAGGACGGCGGCGCCTTCGCCTACCAGCCCGACAAGGCCGGCAAGCTCGTCGCCAACGGGGACGCCACCGCGGCGGGCGTGCTCGGCTCGCTCGGCAAGGGGCTCCTCGTCGCCGACAACGCCGCGGTCAAGGACCCCAGCTGCCACAAGGGCGCCGCGCTCAAGCCGGAGCAGGCCGCCCAGAACGGCGCCTACTACCTCGCCGGCGCCCTCGCGAAGACCGGTCACCTCGACCAGCCGCCGATGCCGGGCGCCGAGGACAGCGCCCCGCAGCCCGACTTCGGCAACACCGCGGACGCGGTCGTCGCCCTGTCCGCCGCCGGGCACAAGGACAAGGCCGCCGCGTCCGTCGACTGGCTGGCGAAGAACTCCGCGGGCTGGGCCGGGCAGAGCGGCCCCGCCGCCTACGCCCAGCTCGTCATGGCCGCCCACGCGACCGGCGCCGACGTGCACGACTTCGGCGGCGCCGACCTCGTCGCGCAGCTGAACGCGACCGGGCCCGCACCCGCCGCCGTGAAGAAGCCGAAGGCGAGCGCCACCAAGGACGAGGAGAAGAAGGACAGCGGCGACGGCGACGGGATCGGCGGTGTCTGGTGGTTCGTCGGAATCGGGCTCGCCGTCGGCGCGGGCGCCGGATTCCTGATCAGCGGCCGCCGGAAGAACCAGCAGCTGTGAAAGGACGTGGAAGGGCCACCGCGCTGCTGATCGTCCTGAGCTCCGTCCTGGCCGTGCTCGGCACGGGCACGGCCCAGGCGGCGGGTTACCGCTACTGGTCCTTCTGGGAGGGTTCCGGCAGCGGGTGGGCGTACGCCACCCAGGGGCCGTCCCTGGTCCGGCCGGACGACGGTGCGGTGCAGGGCTTCCGGTTCGCCGTGAGCGCCGACTCCCAGGACGCGGCGAAGCCGCGCCGCTCCCCCGACTTCTCGGAGATCTGCGCGGACACCCCCGCCCGGACCGGCACCAAGCGCGTCGCGCTCGTCATCGACCCCGGCACCGCCGCCGACGCGCCGGAGAGTGAGACCCCGCCCCCGCCGCGTACCGCGTGCGCTCAGGTCCCGAAGGACGCGAGCAGCGCGGTGGCGCTCGCGTCGGTGGCGAAGCCGCTGCGTTACGGAAGCGACGCGCTGCTCTGCGCGATCTCCGGCTACCCGGTCACCGGGTGCGGTGAGCAGGTCTCCGGGAACGGGGACAGCAGCGGGCGGGCCACGGCGGACGCGTCCGCGCCCACGTCCGCGTCCGCTGCCGCCGGCAGCGGCGGCGGTTCCGGCGGCGGTCCGTCCGCCGGGGTGCTCTTCGGGGTCGGCGCCGTCCTTCTGCTCGGCATCGCCGCAGTCGCGCAGGCCCGCCGCCGCCGCGGATGAGCCGCTCGACAGCCGGCATCGGGGAGGACCCGGTGACCGGCACCGCGGGCCGTGCGGCGTCCGGCCCCTCCCCGGTCCCCGCCTGGCGCGCGCCCGCCGCGAGCCGGAGCAACGCGCTGCCCGCCGGGGCGTGGTGGCTGTGGGCGCTGGGGCTCGCCACCGCCGCGTCCCGCACGACCAACCCGCTGCTGCTCGGCCTGCTGGTGGGCGTGGCGGGGTATGTGGTGGCCGCGCGCCGGACGGATGCGCCGTGGGCCCGGTCCTACGGGGCGTTCATCAAGATCGGGCTGTTCGTCATCGGGGTGCGGCTGCTCTTCTCGGTCTTCCTCGGATCGCCGATCCCCGGCGCGCATGTGGTGTTCACGCTGCCCGAGGTGCCGCTGCCGGAGTGGGCGAAGGGCGTCCGGATCGGTGGCCGGGTCACCGCCGAGCAGCTGCTCTTCGCGCTGTACGACGGGGCGAAGCTGGCCACCCTGCTGATCTGTGTCGGCGCGGCGAACTCCCTCGCCAACCCGGCCCGGCTGCTGAAGTCGCTGCCCGGTGCGCTGTACGAGGCCGGGGTCGCCGTCGTCGTCGCGATGACGTTCGCGCCGAACATGGTCGCCGACGTGGTGCGGCTGCGCACCGCCCGCCGGCTGCGCGGCCGGCCGACCGGCGGCGTCGGGGCCGTCCTCCAGATCGGGCTGCCGGTCCTGGAAGGGGCGCTGGAGCGCTCGGTCGCGGTGGCGGCCTCGATGGACGCGCGCGGCTACGGGCGCACCGCACAGGTGCCGGCCGCCGTCCGGCACACCACCAACGTCCTCACCCTCGGCGGGCTGCTCGGTGTCTGCGCCGGTACGTACGGGCTGCTGGCGGCGCAGGGCGCGGTGTACGGTCTGCCGCTGCTGGTCGCCGGGCTGGTCGCGGCGATGGCCGGGCTGCGCCTCGGCGGGGCGCGTTCGGTGCGGACCCGCTACCGCCCCGACCGGTGGGGCGTACGGGCCTGGCTGGTCGCGGGTTCCGGTGCCGCGGTCGCGGCGGCGATGATCTGGGCGGGCGGCGCGGATCCGGCGGCGCTGCACCCCGGTGTCGTACCGCTGACCGCGCCGGTGCTGCCGCTGTGGCCCGCCGCCGCGGTGCTGATCGGTCTGCTGCCCGCGCTGGTCGCGCCCGTCCCGCCTTCCCCCACAGGCTTCGAGGAGCAGGTGTGATCCGGTTCGACGATGTTTCGGTGCGGTACGAGGGGGCGGAGCGCCCCACCCTGTCGGGGGTCGATCTGACCGTTCCGGAGGGTGAGCTGGTACTGCTCGTCGGGCCGTCGGGGGTCGGCAAGTCGACTTTGCTGGGTGCCGTGTCGGGGCTGGTCCCGCACTTCACCGGGGGCCGGCTGACCGGGCGGGTCACCGTCGGCGGGCGCGACACCCGCACGCACAAGCCCCGCGAGCTGGCCGACCTGGTCGGCACGGTGGGTCAGGACCCGCTCTCCCACTTCGTGACCGACACGGTCGAGGACGAGCTGGCGTACGGCATGGAGTCGCTGGGCCTGGCCCCGGACGTGATGCGGCGGCGGGTCGAGGAGACCCTCGACCTGCTGGGCCTCGCGGGGCTGCGCGACCGGCCGATCGCCACGCTCTCCGGCGGTCAGCAGCAGCGGGTCGCGATCGGCTCGGTCCTCACCCCGCACCCCCGGGTCCTGGTGCTGGACGAGCCGACGTCCGCGCTGGACCCTGCGGCGGCCGAGGAGGTCCTCGCGGTGCTCCAGCGGCTCGTCCACGACCTGGGGACGACGGTCCTGATGGCCGAGCACCGGCTTGAGCGCGTCGTGCAGTACGCCGACCAGGTCGTCCTGCTGCCCGCGCCGGGCACCGCCCCGGTGATGGGCGCGCCCGCCGACGTCATGGCGGTGTCGGCGGTGCATCCGCCGGTCGTGGCGCTGGGGCGGCTGGCGGGCTGGGACCCGCTCCCGCTCTCGGTACGGGACGCCCGGCGGCGCGCCTCCGGGATGCGCGAGGCCCTGGCGGGCGAGCGGCCGGGGCCGGTCGGCGGTACGGACGGGCCGGCGCTCCCGGCCGAGGTGACCGCCGCGCCCCGCCCCGCCGCGCGGCGGGGCGCCCTGGCCAGACTGTTCGGCCGCGGGCCGCAGGAAAGCGCCGCCCCCGGGCCCGTCACCGACGCCACCACCCGGATCGAGCGCCTCGGGGTGCGGCGCGGCCGGGTCGAGGCGCTGCGCCGGGTGACGCTCACCGTCGCGCCAGGCGAGGCCGTCGCGCTGATGGGACGTAACGGCGCGGGCAAGTCCACGCTGCTCGCCGCCCTCGTCGGCATGGTCGAGCCGACCTCCGGCGGCGTCCTGGTCGGCGGCCGGACCCCGCACCGGACACCGCCGCGCGAGATGGTGCGCCGGGTCGGCCTCGTACCGCAGGAGCCGCGCGATCTGCTGTACGCGGACACGGTCGCGGCCGAGTGCGCGGCGGCGGACGCCGACGCGGGCGCCGCGCCGGGCAGCTGCCGGACCCTGGTGTCCGAGCTGCTGCCCGGCGTACCGGACGACACCCATCCCCGTGATCTCTCCGAGGGGCAGCGGCTCGCCCTGGCGCTCGCCCTCGTGCTCACCGCCCGGCCCCCGCTGCTGCTCCTGGACGAGCCGACCCGGGGCCTGGACTACGCGGCGAAGGCCCGGCTTGTCGGGGTGCTGCGCGCCCTGGCGGCCGAGGGCCACGCGATCGTGCTGGCCACGCACGATGTGGAGCTGGTCGCCGAGCTGGCTCACCGGGTGGTGATCCTCGCCGACGGGGAGGTGGTGGCGGACGGGCCGACCCCGGAGGTCGTGGTGTCGTCCCCGGCGTTCGCCCCGCAGATCGCCAAGATCCTCGCCCCGCAGGAATGGCTGACCGTGACACAGGTGCGCGGGGCGCTGGGGGGTGGCGCGTGAGCGGGACGGGCGGGCGCGGGGCGCGGCCGGTGCGGCTCGGGCCGCGGGCCGTCGCCGCGCTGGTGCTGATCAGCGCGATCGGTGTGGTCGCGTTCGGCTGGCCGCTGCTGGCCGGGGCCGACTCGGGTCTCGCGCACTCGCAGGACGCGCCGTGGCTGTTCGCCGCGCTGCTGCCGCTGCTGGTCGGGGTGGTGGTCGCGATGATCGCGGACGCCGGGCTCGACGCGAAGGCGGTGGCGATGCTGGGGGTGCTGGCCGCGGTCGGCGCGGCGCTGCGGCCGCTGGGGGCGGGCACGGCGGGCCTTGAGCCGATGTTCTTCCTGATGGTGCTGAGCGGGCGGGTGCTGGGGCCGGGCTTCGGCTTCGTGCTCGGCTCGGTGACGATGTTCGCGTCCGCGCTGCTGACCGGCGGGGTGGGCCCGTGGATGCCGTTCCAGATGCTGTCGATGGGCTGGTTCACGATGGGCGCGGGCCTGCTGCCGGGACCGGACCGGCTGCGCGGGCGCGCCGAGCTGCTGATGCTGGCGGCGTACGGGGCGGTGGCGGCGTTCGCGTACGGGACGGTCATGAATCTGTACGGGTGGACGATCGTGCCGGGCCTCGGTTCGGGTATCTCCTTCCATCCCGGTGACCCGCTGTCCGAGAACCTGGTGCGCTTCCTCGCGTACTGCACGGCCACCTCGCTGGGCTGGGACCTGGGCCGGGCCGTGCTCACCGTCGTACTGACGCTGACCGTCGGGGCGGCGCTGCTGAAGGCGCTGCGCAGGGCCACCCGTCGCGCCGCCTTCGAGGCCCAGGTCACATTCGACGTCCCGCAGGAGTGAGGGCACCCACAGGACCTTGGTCCTGTACTACGCGGAATAGGAGCGGCGGGGGCGGTATGCCAACCCCCGCTCCATCCCCTCCGACCTGCTATGCAGCGTTTTGGGGCGGTTCAGGACCTTTGGTCCTGGGTGCGAAGCGGGGTCGTATCGGAGGTCATTGCGGTGGTTGAACGGCGCCGCTAACACTTGAGAAGTCGCCGAGCACCGCAGCGTCCACCGGAACGGACAGCGGTCAACGAGCACCGGGCCAGGCAGGATTCGGACCGGCGGGCGACTCATCCGTTCCCGACGTTAGGTTCCCTGTGTCGTTCGCCAGCACCCTTCTCGCCAAGCCCCGCACCGCCCGTCGCAAGACCGTCATGGCCGGCGCAGCCGCGCTCCTGAGCGTCGGCGGCCTGGCCGTGGGCGCCTCCTCCGCCATGGCGGCCCCGTCCGCCGCACCGGCCGCCGCCGGTGGCGGTGCGCAGGACGCGGCCAGGCAGCTGATCGGTGACGAGGCGCAGTTCCAGTGCTTCAGCAACATCGTCAGCCACGAGAGCGGCTGGAACCCGAGCGCCACCAACGCCTCGTCCGGCGCCTACGGCCTGGTCCAGGCCCTGCCCGGTTCGAAGATGGCGTCCGCCGGCTCCGACTGGCAGACCAACCCCACCACCCAGATCAAGTGGGGCATGGACTACATGAACTCCCGTTACGGCAGCCCGTGCGGCGCCTGGACGTTCTGGCAGTCCAACAGCTGGTACTGAGCCGGCCCGGACTCCGTCCGGCAGTGACCGACAACCCCGACCGCACTGCGGTCGGGGTTGTCGGCGTTGTCGGCGTCCGTGCCCGGTGTCAGCGCCGCGCCGCCGCGGCGTCGAACCAGCGCACGATCTCCGGACCCGACTTCAGGAACGTCTCGTTGTGGTTGGTCGGCCCCCGGTCGGTCACCGGCGCCGCCGGGAACCGCCGGGGCCCCTACAGCCGCTGGATGATCGTTCCGGTGGCGAGCGCCCCGCCCGCACACATGGTGATCAGCGCGAACTCCTTGTCCCTGCGCTCCAGTTCGTGCAGGGCCGTGGTGATCAGCCGGGCCCCGGTGGAGCCGACCGGGTGGCCGAGCGCGATCGCACCGCCGTTGACGTTGACCTTCTCCAGGTCCTGTTCGAAGACCTGGGCCCAGCTCAGCACGACTGACGCGAAGGCCTCGTTGATCTCCACGATGTCGATGTCCTTGAGCGACATCCCGGCCTTGCCGAGCACCGCGCGGGTGGCGTCGACGGGACCGTCGAGGTGGAAGTGCGGGTCGGAGCCGACGAGTGCCTGGGCCACGATCCGGGCCCGCGGCTTGAGCTTGAGCGCCCGCGCCATGCGCTTGGACGCCCACATGATCGCGCAGGCGCCGTCGGATATCTGTGAGGAGTTGCCCGCGGTGTGGATGGCGGTGGGCATCACCGGCTTGAGCCCGGCGAGCCCCTCCATCGTGGTGTCGCGCAGCCCCTCGTCGCGGTCGACCAGCCGCCACATACCCTGCCCGGCGGCCTGTTCCGCCTCGGTGGTGGGCACCTGGACCGCGTACGTCTCCCGTTTGAAGCGCTCCTCGGCCCAGGCGGCGGCGGCCCGCTCCTGCGAGATCAGTCCGAGCGAGTCCACGTTCTCCCGGGTGAGGCCGCGCTTGCGGGCGATGCGCTCGGCGGCCTCGAACTGGTTGGGCAGGTCGACGTTCCACTCGTCGGGCCACGGCTTGCCCGGCCCGTGCTTGGAGCCGCTGCCGAGCGGCACCCGCGACATCGCCTCGACCCCGCAGCTGATGCCGACGTCGATCACCCCGGCCGCGATCATGTTGGCGACCATGTGGGAGGCCTGTTGCGAGGAGCCGCACTGGCAGTCCACGGTCGTCGCGGCGGTCTCGTACGGAAGCCCCACGGTGAGCCAGGCGTTGCGCGCGGGGTTCATGGACTGTTCGCCGGCGTGGGTGACGGTGCCCCCGACGATCTGCTCGACGCAGTCGGCGTGGATACCGGTCCGGCCGAGAAGTTCACGGTAGGTCTCACCCAGCAGATAGGCGGGGTGCAGATTGGCGAGCGCGCCTCCGCGCCTGCCGATGGGAGTGCGTACGGCTTCGACGATGACGGGTTCCGCGGCCATGAGCTCGTCCTCTCCTCGCACTTCCGCAGAGGCGTCCCGGCGCCCACGGAAGGAACTAGTACGCGTTCTAGTTCTGTGTGCAGTCTTATGAGGATTACCCCGGGTACGCAAGGGGCCTGCACGGAACTTGCCCGCACTTCACTGCCAGAACCCACCCCAAACCGGCCCGGTTCACCGGCACTTCACGCAACAGATCCGGCCACGCCCCTTGCCAGTTGTAGAACTCGTTACTACCTTTCGGGCAACTTCTGATGGGTCGTCAGACATCGTTCGGGCGGCTCTCGGACCGACCTGGAGTTGCCGATGCCCTGCCCCCATCTGCCCGAAGGGTTCGACTTCACCGATCCCGACCTGCTCCAATCCCGCATACCGCACCCGGAGTTCGCCCGGATGCGCGAGACCGCGCCGGTCTGGTGGTGCACCCAGCCCGCTGGCATCTCCGGCTTCGACGACGAGGGCTACTGGGTCGTCACCCGGCACGCGGACGTCAAGTACGTCTCGACCCGTCCCGAGCTGTTCTCGTCGAACACCAACACCGCGGTGATCCGCTTCAACGAGACGATCAGCCGCGACCAGATCGACGTCCAGAAGCTGATCATGCTGAACATGGACCCGCCCGAGCACACCCGGGTCCGCCAGATCGTCCAGCGCGGCTTCACCCCCCGCGCCGTCCGCTCCCTGGAACAGGCGCTGCGCAGCCGGGCGCGCTCGATCGTCGAGACGGCGCTGGCCGCCGCGGACGACGACGGCTCGTTCGACTTCGTCAACAACATCGCCGTCGAACTGCCGCTCCAGGCCATCGCCGAGCTGATCGGCGTACCGCAGGAGGACCGGACCAGGATCTTCGACTGGTCCAACAAGATGGCCTCGTACGACGATCCGGAGTACGCGATCACCGAGGAGATCGGCGCCGAGGCGGCCATGGAGCTCGTCTCGTACTCGATGAACCTCGCGGCGGCGCGCAAGGAGTGCCCGGCCAAGGACATCGTCTCCCAGCTGGTCGCCGCCGAGGGCGAGGGCAACCTGCTGTCCGACGAGTTCGGCTTCTTCGTCATCCTGCTCGCCGTGGCCGGGAACGAGACCACCCGCAACGCCATCAGCCACGGCATGCACGCCTTCCTCACCCATCCCGATCAGTGGGAGCTCTACAAGCGCGAGCGGCCGGAGACGACCGCCGAGGAGATCGTCCGCTGGGCGACGCCCGTGGTCTCCTTCCAGCGGACCGCCACCCAGGACCTCGAACTGGGAGGTCAGCAGATCAAGAAGGGCGACCGGGTCGGGCTGTTCTACTCCTCGGCCAATAACGACCCCGAGGTCTTCGAGAGCCCGGAGAAGTTCGACATCACCCGCGATCCCAATCCGCACCTCGGCTTCGGCGGCGGCGGTCCGCACTTCTGCCTGGGCAAGTCCCTTGCCGTGATGGAGATCGACCTGATCTTCAACGCCATCGCGGACGTGCTGCCGGACCTGCGGCTCGTCAGCGATCCGCGGCGGCTGCGGTCGGCCTGGCTCAATGGCATCAAGCAGCTCCAGGTGAGCACCACCAGCGGCTGACGCCTGCCCGGAACGCGCCGCCGGACGGGGCCCGTTCGGCTTCCAGTACGCCCGTTCGGCTTCCGGTACGCCCGTCCGCACCCCTGCACGAAAGGCGGACGGGCGTGGCGGGATCATGGCGGACATGCACGCCCTGCTCTCCGCCTTCGCCCCGATCTGGATGCTGACCGCTGCCGGATACGCCGTCGGCCGCAGTGGCCTCCTCGGAGCACAGGCCGAAGCGGTGCTCGGCCGGTTCGTCTTCCATGTCGCCATGCCCGCCGCCCTGTTCAGCATGGTGTCGGGGTCCCGGCCGGCCGACTTCGCCCATCTGTCGGTGGTGGCGTTCGCGGCGGCCACGGCGCTGGTGTCCGCTCTGGGATACGTGGTGGCCCGGCGGTTCTTCGGCCGCGGGAGGGCCGACGGGGCGATCAGCGGCATGGCGTCCGGCTACGTCAACTCCGCCAACCTGGGCATCCCGGTGGCGGTGCAGGTGCTCGGCGACGCCTCGTTCGTCGCGCAGGTCATCCTGTTCCAGGTGCTGCTGGTCTCACCGGTGATCCTGACCCTGCTGGACTCGGGGACCCGGGCGGCCGGCGGACCCGGCGGCGGGCGCCCCGGCGGCGGGCTGCGGCTGATGCTGACCATGCCGGTCCGCAATCCGGTCATCATGGCCTCGCTGCTCGGAGTCGCCGTCTCCGCGACCGGGCTGCGGCTGCCGGCCGCCCTCACCCACTCCTGCGACCTGCTGGGCGCCGCGGCCGTGCCGACGGCCCTGGTCACCCTGGGCCTCTCCCTGCACGGCGGCCCGGCCGGCGGGACCGGACGCGTCGCGGGCCGGGCGGAGGTCGGGACCGCGGTCGCGCTGAAGACGCTGGCGCAGCCCCTGGTCGCCTTCCTCGTCGCCGGTCCGCTCCTGGGCCTGCCGGACCCCCAGGTGCTGGCCGTGGTGCTCTGCTCGGCGCTCCCGACCGCGCAGAACGCCTTCATCTACGCCCGCGAGTACGGCCTGGACACCAGCCTCGCCCGCAATTCCGTGGTGGCCTCCACGGTGGTGTCGATGCTCACGCTGTCCTTCGCCGCCTGGGCGCTGGGGCCGGCCCGCTGAGCCTCCGAGCCGTCCGGGTGGCTGGCGGCGGGCGGCGGCGGCTACGGCTTGCCGGCCACCGCTTCGCCCTCCACCGCCGGTAGCGGGGGCCGCCCGGCCCCGGGGGGTTCCTCGGCCGCCGGGAGCCGTCCGGCCTTCGCCGCCTTCACCGCGGGCTCCTGGAGCCCGCGCCGTCCGGACAGCGCGTAGGTCAGCCCGAAGCCGAGCGCGACCACCGCCGCCCCGCCCACCGCGTCGAGCACCCAGTGGTTGCCCGTCGCGATGATCGCGGAGACCGTGAGCAGCGGGTGCAGCACCCCCAGCAGCTTCATCCAGATCTTCGGCGCGAGCATCACGATCACCACACCGCACCACAGCGACCAGCCGAAGTGCAGCGAGGGCATCGCGGCGTACTGGTTGGTGACGCCCGTCAGCGTCCCGTAGTCGGGCTTCGCGAAGTCCTGGACGCCGTGGACCGTGTCGATGAAGCCGAGCCCCGGCATCAGCCGCGGCGGGGCCAGCGGGTAGAGCCAGAACCCGACCAGGGCCAGGAGCGTGGCGAACCCGAGGGAGCTGCGGACCCAGCGGTAGTCCGCGGGGCTGCGTACGTACAGCACACCGAGGATCGTCAGCGGCACGATGAAGTGGAACGTCGAGTAGTAGTAGTCGAAGAAGTCCCGCAGCCAGCCGACCTTGACGACCGCGTGGTTGGCCCAGTGCTCCATGTCGATGTGCAGCCACTGTTCGGCCGCGTGGATCTGCCGGCCGTGGTGCTCGGCGGTGGCACGGCCGGCCGTCGCGGCGAGCCTGACGTGCTGGTACGCCGAGTAGACGACCCTGATCAGCAGGAGTTCCAGCAGCAGGTTGGGCCGGCTGAGCACGCGCCGCCAGAACGGCAGCAGCGGCACCCGGATCCAGCGGGCCGGGACCGGGGCCGCGTAGTCGGTGGGGACCGGCTGCTGCCAGTACGGCGAGGTGCGCGGCAGGAACGGGGCGAGGCACGCGGCCCCGAGCGCGGCGATCAGCAGCACGTTGTCGCGTACCGGGAACACCGCCTCGATGTTCGGCAGCAGCATCTTGCCGGGCAGCGTGATCACGAGGACGACGACGGCCGGCCACACCATCCGGTCCGAGGCGCGCGTGCCCACCCGGCCGACCACCGCGAGCAGCACCCACAGCAGCTGGTGCTGCCAGGCGGTCGGCGAGACGGCGACGGCGACACAGCCGGTCACGGCCACGGCGAGCAGCAGCTGACCGTCGCGGGCGTACCGGGCGGCGCGGCGCAGACCGACGAAGCAGACGGCCGCGGCCAGCACCACGAAGAGCGCGATCTCCAGCGGGCCCTCCAGCCCGAACCGGAGCAGCGCGCCGTGCAGGGACTGGTTGGCGAGGCTGTCCGCCTGGTCGCCGAGTCCGGCCCCGGCGACGTGGTGCACCCAGTACGTCCATGAGTCGTGCGGCATCGCCGTCCAGGCCAGTGCCGTGCAGGCGGCGAACGCGGCGCCGCCGGTCACCGCCGCCCGGCGTCTCCCGGTCAGCCAGAGCAGGGCGGCGAACAGCAGCACGGTCGGCTGGAGCGCGGCCGCGATGCCGATCAGGACGCCCGAGGCGCGTTCCCCGCGGACCACGAAGCAGCCGACGAGGACCAGGAGGACCGGCAGGATGCTGGTCTGTCCCAGGTAGAGGGCGTTGCGGACCGGCAGCGAGAGCATCAGGAGGGTGATCGCGACGGGCGCCGCGAACAGCGCGGTACGCCGGTTGACCGGGCCGGGCAGGGCGCGGGCCGCGATGACGCCGAGCGCGGCGACCAGCAGCAGCGAACCGAAGGTCCAGGCGACCCCGAGGCTCTGTTCGGCGGTCCGGGTGAGCGGCTTCAGCACCAGCCCGGCGAAGGGAGTACCGGTGAACCGGTCGGTGTCGTACAGCGAGCCGGTCACATGAAGCACACCGTTCTCACCGGTCCAGGTCTCCAGATCGGTGAGCCGTTCGCCAGGCGGCTGCCGCAGCACCACCGCCATCTGCCGTACGGCCAACGCGGCCACAACCAGCCAGAGAACTGCCCGAGCCGCCCCGGTCCTCGCCCCTGTCGTCGCATCTCCGCGCATACTGTGCTCCGCATTCGCCACGCTGCGCCGACCCTCCCGCCGTCTTGTGCCGGCCCTCGATCCGGGCATGCTGTGAAACCTTCGCATTGCGCTATGAGGTAGACACAATCAACCCCCTCTTCGCCTGACTGTCATCCGGCTTTTGTCCGAAAGAATGATCGGCCGTTCGATCGGACCGGGACCGGTCGTCCGGAACCGGCCGGGGCGCCCCCACGTCTGAGCCCGTGACCAGGGCCGACGGGGGAGGAGCCGGGACATGCGGTGGGCCGGGACGGATCAAACAGGTCAAGGGGCACGGGCCGGATCGCGTGCGTGGGCGGTCCGCGCGCTCTCGCTGCTCATGATGCTGGTGCCGCTCCAGCTCGGCTCGCTGATCGCACCGGCGTACGCCTGCGGCTGCGGGGCGATGGTGGTGGACCGGAACAGCCGGGTCACGGTCGACCGGGAGACCTCCGTGGTCAGCTGGTCCGGCGGCACCGAGCAGATCGTGATGCAGCTCACCGTCCGCGGGAACGCCCCGGCGGCGGCGTGGATCATGCCCGTGCCGCACCGGGCCACGGTCGAGCTGGGTGACGCCGCGCTCTTCTCCGAGCTCGAAACCCTCACCGCGCCGGTCCACGAGACGCGGCACTACTTCTGGCCACGCGCGAAGGACTGGCCGTTCGGCGGTCCGGACCGGGCGTCCGGCTCCGGCGCCGCCCCCTCGGCCGCCGCACCGGTCGGAGTGGTCGGCCGGGAGCGGCTCGGGCCGTTCGACGTGGCCCGGCTGACCGCGACCGACCCGGCGGCCCTGGAGGGCTGGCTGACGGACAACGGCTTCGAGCTGCCGGACCGGCTGTCGGCGGCGCTCCGCCCCTACGTCGATCAGAAGTGGGAGTACGTGGCGATCCGCCTCGCCCCTCAGGAGAAGGGCGGTCCGCTGCTCGGCCGGCTCGACCCGCTGCGGCTGCGTTTCGCCAGCGCCGGGCCGGTCTACCCGATGCGGCTGTCCCGGCTCGCCACGACGCCGCAGTCGCTGGGGCTGTACGTGCTGGCGGCGAACCGGATGGAGCCGCGCGGCGCGATCGGCGGCGAGCCGCCCGAGGTGACCTACGCCGGGCGGGTCGGCGCCGGACAGGAGCGTGCGTACCCGGCGCTGGGGGCTCTGACGGGCGGGAAGCCGGTGTTCGTCACGGCGATCGACCAGTCGTTCCCGCGGCCGGAGCTGATCGACGGGGACCACGAGCTGCGGGCGGCGGCCGCAGACACCCCGTACCGGACCACGTACTACCGCGACGAGCTGCTGTCCGTGGGGCCCGTTCCGGCCTGGGTGCTGTCGCTGCTCGGTGCCGCGGCGGCGTCGGTCGCGGCGGTGCTGCTGCTCGTGCGGGCCCGGCGACGGCCTGCGTCGTCGATGACCTGAACATTCGTACGCGAGGTGAATCGCGGGACCTCGATACTCAGGACGTCCGTGTCCAGCGGGGCGCGCAGCCTGCGGCGCCCAGGCCGCGGGCAGTACGTCCGCCGCGTCGAACCCGCCGCCTGCGTCATCGGTGCCCCCTGCGAGCAATTCGCTTCTCCGCACAGGTGTGCGGAAGTCAGAATGAACCAATGACGTGGACCGTGACCCCCGAACGCTTCGACTCCCCCGACGCCGCACTGCTGCGCCGGGACTACTACGACGAGGTCGCGAGCCGGTACTGGGGGCGGCCCGCGACGGCCGAGGAGATCGACGAGGGACTCACGGACGACGGCGCCGAGCTGCTGGTGGCGCCGGCCGGTGAGTTCGTCGTCGGCCGGTTCGACGGGCGGGCGGCGGCCTGCGCCGGGCTGGTCGTGACGGACGCGGGGGTCGCGGAGCTGACCCGGGTGTTCGTACGCCCCGAGGTGCGCGGCACGGGCGGCGGCGGGCTGCTGCTCGCGGCGGTCGAGGACCGGGCGCGGGCCCTCGGCGTACGGACGCTCCGGCTCGACACCCGTGGCGACCTGGTCGAGGCGCGCGGGCTGTACGCGAAGCACGGCTACCGGGAGGTCCCGGCGTTCCACCGCCGCCAGTACGCCGAACACTGGTTCGCCAAGGAGCTCCGCACCACCGCGTGACCGGCCCCCGCCCTTGAGTTCAGGCCCGCAGAAGCCTCAGGGGGCATGGTGGTCCCGCTTCGGCTCCGGGCTGTGCGGCCGCTCCTTGCTCGATCCGCTCGTCTCGGCGGTCAGCTCCGACACCAGGGCGACCAGGTCGGTCGGCCGGTCCGGTCCCCACCAGTCGCCCAGCAGCTCGGCCAGGGACTCCTCCCGGGCGTGCGAGAGCTTCACCACCGCCTCCGCGCCGGGTTCGGTGAGCACCAGCTGCACGCCGATCCGGCGGGCCAGCCCGCGTTCCTCCAGCTGCCGGCCCGCCTCGCTGATCACCCGCAGCGGCACCGGGGCGATCTCGGCGAGCCGGACGGGCTCGACGGTTCCGTGCCGTTTGATGCGCAGCAGCATCCAGCTCGCGGCGGGCAGCAGGTCGAGTCCCGCCTTCTCGGTGATCTTCACGTAGACCTCACGGCGTCCCTCCCTGGTGGCGAGGACCGAGAGGGCGCGGGCGCATTCGTCGTACGAGGACCGCTCCACCGGGTTGGACGCCAGGGTCTCGCTGGGGTCGGGTGCGGTCACCGAGCCGCGCAGCTTGTCCTCCTTGAGCAGCCAGGCGAAGACGAAGGCGATCAGGACGACGGGGGCCGCGTACAGGAACACATCGGTGATCGACGTCGAGTAGGCGCTGAGCACCGGTCCGCGGAGTGCGGGCGGCAGTTGGCTGACGGCGCGCGGGTCGGAGGCCAGCCCGTTCGCGCTGATGCCGGGCGGCAGCGTACGGCCGGAGAGCGCCGCACCGAGCTTGTCGGTGAGCCGGTTGGTGAAGATGGTGCCGAAGATGGCGACACCGAACGAGGCGCCGATGGAACGGAAGAAGGTCGCCCCCGAGGTGGCGACACCGAGGTCCTGGTAGCTCACGGCGTTCTGCACGATCAGGACGAGGACCTGCATCACCAGACCGAGTCCCGCACCGAAGACGAAGAAGTAGAGGCTCATCTCCAGGGTGCTGCTGTGCTCCGTGAGCCGGTGCAGGAGCAGCAGGCCGGCCGCCGTGATGCCGGTGCCGAGGATCGGGAAGATCTTCCAGCGGCCCGTACGGCTGACGATCTGGCCGGACCCGGTCGAGGTGAGGAGCAGGCCGAACACCATCGGGAGCATGTGGACGCCGGACATCGTCGGCGTGATGTCGTGCACCACCTGGAGGAAGGTCGGCAGATAGGTCATCGCGCCGAACATCGCGAAGCCGATGACGAAGCTGATCACGGCGACGAGGCTGAAGGTCCTGATCCGGAACAGCTTCAGCGGCAGTACGGGTTCGGCCGCGCGCCGCTCCACGTACACGAAGGCGATCAGCAGCAGCACGCTGACCACGGCGAGACCGATGATCTGCGTCGAGCCCCAGGCCCAGGTGGTGCCGCCGAGCGAGGCGACCAGGACCAGACAGGTGGCGACCGAGGCGATGAGGAAGGTGCCCAGGTAGTCGATGGTGTGCTTCGTCCGGCGGACCGGGATGTGCAGCACGGCGGCGATGACGGCGAGGGCGACGACGCCGATGGGGAGGTTGATGTAGAAGACCCAGCGCCAGCTGAGCTGTTCGGTGAAGAAGCCGCCGAGGAGCGGTCCGAGCACGCTCGTCGCGCCGAACACCGCTCCGAACAGGCCCTGGTACTTGCCTCGTTCGCGCGGCGGGACGATATCGCCGACGATCGCCATCGACAGCACGATCAGGCCGCCGCCGCCGAGCCCCTGGAGGGCGCGGAAGCCGATCAGCTGCGGCATGTTCTGGGCGATGCCGCAGAGCGCGGAGCCGATCAGGAAGATGACGATGGCGATCTGGAAGAGCCGCTTGCGCCCGTACTGGTCGCCGAGCTTGCCCCAGAGCGGGGTCGCGGCGGTCGATGCCAGCAGATAGGCCGTGACCACCCACGACAGATGCTCCAGACCGCCGAGGTCGCTGACGATGGTCGGCAGTGCCGTGGAGACGATGGTCTGGTCGAGTGCGGCGAGCAACATACCGAGAAGCAGCGCGCCGATCGCCACCAGAACCGACCGCGTGGAGCGGTTCTCGCCGGGGGCCGGGGCCGGAGGGCTCGACTGCTGGGCCATGAAACATCTCCTCGGGTCCGCTACACCCCCATCCTGTCCGTTCTGCACCGTTATGGCCTGCCGAAGGGTCGGATGATTGGGCTTCCCGGCGGCGGGCTGCATAATCGCAGGCAGTTCAAGGGGAGGGGACCCACAATGGCCGGACATATATGCCCGGAGTGCGGTACGGACGGCAGACCCGGCGCCGGTCCGGGCTGCGGCTGCGCGGAACGCGCGGCCCGGCACGGTGCCGGGCGGCGGGAGCCCGCCGGACATCAGCACGTCACCGAGGACCAGCGGGCCGCCGAGCAGCACCGCGTCGTCGAGGAGCACCACGCCGGGCGGTCGGCCGAGTTCGCGGCCGCGGAGGACTTCGACCCGCTGCGCATTCGGCCGTACGTGACGCTGGGGGGCGAGGAGACAGTGGCCGGCCGGGACGAGCCGGAGGGGTACGCGGGGGACGAGCCGGAGGGGTATGTGACGGACAGCCGTGCGGGGGACGGCCATACGGGGGACGCGGCCACCACGATGCCGCTGTTCCTGGCCCCGGCGGGGCCGGCCCCGCTGCCGGACGCCGCCGGTCCGGACGCCCCGGACGCCCGGTACGGCCACCCGCACGCCCCGCTCCTGACGGCCGGTCCGGACCCCGTGCAGCCGCGCCGCCGCGGGCCCTTCGCCGCGCTGGCCGTGGGGGCGGCCGTCGTCGCGGTGGTGGGCACGGCGGCCTTCATCGGCGGCCTGTTCAACGGGGACGGCGACGGGGACACCACCCTGGATCCGGTCCTGCCCTCCACGGTGACCAGCCTCCCCGAGGAGAGCGCCGCGCCTTCGGCCTCCACGACGGCGTCCGCCTCCGTGTCACCGTCCCGGCCGGCCACGGCGTCACCGTCGGCCTCCGCGACCGCGACCGCATCCGCGACCGCGTCGCCGTCGGCGAGCGCCTCGGCGTCCCGTTCCGCGACCGCCGGACCCTCGGGCACGGCCGCCGCGTCCTCCCCGGCGGCCACGGAGGACACCAGGGGTCCGGAGCAGCCGGTGGCCCCGCCCGCCCCGCCGCAGGACGGTTCCACGCTGCGGCGCGGCGACCACGGCCCGGAGGTGGCCGAGTTGCAGCGCCGGCTCCAGGAGATCGGGCTGTTCATGAGCCCCGACGACGCCGACTACACGGACCGCGTCGAGGACGCCGTGTACCGCTACCAGAGATACATGTACATCCAGGGCGACGACGCCGGGGTCTACGGGCCGCACACCCGGCGGGCACTGGAGGCGGTCACGACGGGCCGTGGACGCCACTGACCGACACCGCACACCCGCCCCGGCCAGGGATTCGCTTTCCCGGGCAGGTTTTTGTATCGTGATGGAACAAAGTGGCCCCCAAACGCACTCCCTGACCGGCGGGCGGGGGCCGCTTGTTCTCTTCCCGGGGCCGGTCCCACGTGTCCCGCACCGTCACCCCCGCCCTGGAGCCCGCCCATGCCGGCCACCGTCCTCACCGCCCGTGCCCTCCTGCTCGACATGGACGGGACCCTGGTGAACTCCGACGCCGTCGTGGAGCGCTGCTGGCGGCGCTGGGCGCTGCGGCAGGGCCTGGACCCGGAGGCCGCGCTCAAGGTGGTCCACGGCCGCCAGGGGTACGCCACCATGGCGGTGCTCCTCCCGGACCGTCCGATGGAACAGAACCACGCGGACAACCGGGTGATGCTCGCCGAGGAGACCGCCGACACCGACGGCGTCGTCCCGATCGGCGGCGCCGGCGCCTTCATGGACGCGATCGCCGCGCTCCCGCACGCCCTGGTCACCTCGGCCGATCGGGCACTGGCCCAGGCCCGGATGACCGCGGCCGGACTGCGGATGCCCGAACTCCGGGTCACCGCCGAGAGTGTGGGCGCCAGCAAGCCGGACCCGGAGGGCTTCCTCAAGGGCGCCGCCGGGCTGGGCTTCGACCCGGCGGACTGCATCGTCTTCGAGGACTCCGAGGCGGGCATCGCGGCGGGCCGGGCGGCGGGGATGCGCGTCGTGGGCGTGGGCCCGCGCGCGGCGGCACTCTCCCCGGACGCGCACGTCGAGGACCTGACGCAGCTCCGGGTGGAGGCGGCGGCCGACGGCTCGGTCCTGCTGCACATCAGCGCCCGATAGCCGAGGCCCCTGCCCCGTCACGGCGGAGCCGTCCCCGCGCCACCAGTTCCAGCACGGTCGCGACGGCCGCCGCCTGTACGGCCATCAGCGCCACCAGCACGAACAGTTGTACGGCGCCCGCCTGTACCGGTGAGGCGCCGCCCAGCAGCATGCCGACGAAGGCCCCGGGCAGCGTGACGAGCCCCACCGTCCGGGTCTGGTCGAGCCCCGGCAGCAGCGCGTCCGACGCCGCCGGCCGGGCGATCTCCAGCCGCGCGTCGCGGTCCGGGAAGCCGAGCGCCATCGCCGCCTCCACCTCCCCGCGCCGGGTCGCGAGTTCGTCGAGCGCCCGCCGCCCGCCGAGCACGGTCGCGGTCAGGGCGCCCCCGATGAGGATGCCGGTCACCGGGATCAGCGCGATGCCCCGGACCGGCACCAGCCCGGTGAGCAGCAGCACCGCGACCACCGGCACGACCCCCACCCCGATCGGCACGGCCGCCCACCGCCAGCTGCGGTTGTCGGTGACGCGGTGGCCCGCGGTCCACACCGCCACGCCGAACATCAACGCGATGAACGCGAAGGTCGGCGCGGAGGCATGGACCACCCAGCCGATGAGCGAGGAGACCGCGGCGAGCTGGACCGCCGCCCGCAGCCCCGCCAGAACGATCTGACGCGACCGGCCGAGCGAGGCGAGAGCGGCGACGCCCGCGGCCGCCGCGAGCAGCAGGGCGAGAACGACCCCGAGCGTGATGTTGACCGGTAGCAGCACGCGGCCACCCTAACGACCTGATCCGCTCCCCATCGCGCACCAGGTCGTAAGACCGACCCCGGCCACTCCTCAGCCGCGACCGGATACCGGCCCAGCCCCCTTCCCCCAGCGCGGAACTGCCGTCTCATCAGTTCCGTACGCCCGCGCACACACATGCGTACGCCCCCGCACACCGACCCTCTTCGTCAGAACCCTTGATGTGACGTGCGCATGTCGCCACTCTGTTACCTGGCGCCCACCCCACGGAAACCTCGCGCCGCCACGATGGCCGGGCCGTTCCGGACGGCCCGCCCAAGGTCCCCCCACATCAAGGGAGTTCGCATGTCAGGTGTCTACGCGCGTCGCATCGCCGTCCTCGCCGCATCAGCCGCCCTCGCCGCAAGCACCGGGCTGCTCAACGCTCCCGGCGCCCAGGCCGCTATGCCCACCCCGGTGGCCGCGTCCACCGCCCGCACCTATCTGAGCCAGCTGACCGTCCAGGCAGAGGGCTCGTCGAGCGGATACAGCAGGGCCAAGTTCCCGCACTGGATCACCCAGTCCGGCACCTGCAACACCCGCGAGGTGGTGCTGAAGCGGGACGGCACCAACGTGACGCAGGACTCCAGCTGCGCCGCCGTGAGCGGCAGTTGGTACTCGGAGTACGACGGGGCCACCTGGACCGCCGCATCCGATCTGGACATCGACCACATGGTCCCGCTGGCCGAGGCCTGGCGGTCCGGCGCATCGAGCTGGACCACCGCCCAACGCCAGGCGTACGCCAACGACCTGACGCGCCCCCAGCTCATCGCGGTCACCGACAACGTCAACCAGTCCAAGGGCGACAAGGACCCCGCGAAGTGGCTCCCGTCGCGCACCGCGTACCAGTGCACGTACGCACGCGCCTGGGTGCACGTGAAGCACTACTACGACCTGACCGTCGACTCGGCCGAGAAGTCCGCACTGCAGTCCGTGCTCAACGGCTGCTGAACGATCACTGAACGGCGGCCGTCCCGCTGACCGCCACCCCCGGAACCGCCCCGCGCTCCCCCGTCGTTCCGTACGGCACGAACCCGCCGCACGATCAACGCGTACGGAATCCGTCCGTACGGAACGACGCGAGGAGCACCGCGCGGCCGGGCCGCCGCCCCACCGGAGCCACCGACGCATTTTCGGCCGAGTACGGGCGCTCGTGGTGGACAGCCGCGCGGCCCGGGTGCCCGACGAGCAGCAGCGGGCGACGCCCCGCCCGCGGGAGGCGCGGTGGCCGCGCGAGGAGGCGCCGTCCGGGCCCGGTTCCTTCGGCCATCCCCTGATCGGCGCCTCGCTTCCGTGGCCGCCGCCTCCACTGGTACACGACGGGGAACAGTGGAGCTCCGCGCCGTGCCGGGGCGAGCGGGGCGGGCCGGACGGCCGCCGGGCACGCGTCGGCGCGTACCTGCGGCAGCGCTCCGACCTGGAGCATCGGGCCGCTTTCCCCGATTCGTTCGGGCAACTGACAGCGCTGATCCGGGAGGCAGGCGGCGGCCCGGACGCACCGGCGACGGTATGCGTGCTGTCGGGCGATGTGCACCATGCCGTACACCACGGAACCCACCTGGCCCGCCGAGGCCCACGGCGGTGCGCCGGATGCCCGCGTCCCGCGACTGACCTGCCCTCCCGTGCACAACACGCCCCCCGGCCCGATCGAGGCCGCCTCCCGTTTCGGACGGAGCCGGGCCGGGCGGCCGCTCGGCCGACTGCCGGCACGGCACGGGCGCACTGGTACACCGCCGGTCCGGTGGCACAAGACGGACGGGCCGCGGTTCGGCAATCAGCTGATGACGCTCACACCGCATGGCCGGAAAGCTGCGCCGCCATTGGTTCAGGCCACGTCAATGAGGACAGGGGCCCAGCTCCAGACAGTATTCGATCGCCCGCTGACCGATGACGGACCGTCTACTTTCAGCCAGTCAACTAAACGTTGAACTTGCAAGTATTGGTGAGGTTTGCCTAACCTGTAGCGCTCAGTCGGTTCACGTCCCCACTAGACCGAAGGAGCCTCCCCCCATGTACACACGCCTGAATCGGGCCCAGCCCTACGCCCTCGCGCTCTTCCGAATCGTCGTAGGCCTGCTCTTCGCCTGCCACGGCGCCGCCTCGATCTTCGGCGTCCTCGGCGGCGCCATGGGCGGCGGATCGATACCCGCCGGCACCTGGCCGGGCTGGTACGCGGCGGTCATCCAGCTCGTCGGCGGCAGCCTCGTGGTGCTTGGCCTCGGCACCCGCGTCGCCGCCCTGGTCTCATCCGGCTCCATGGCGTACGCGTACTTCAAGGTCCACCAGCCCGGGGCGCTCTTCCCGCTGCAGAACGGCGGCGAGCCCTCGGCCGTCTACAGCTGGGTGTTCCTGCTGCTCGTCTTCACCGGCCCCGGCGCCCTGGCCCTGGACCGGCTGTTCACGTCCCGCTCCGTCGCACGGCGCGCCGAGGAGCGCGCGCCCGAACCGGCCGAACCGGCTGAACCGGCCGCCCCGGTAGCCGCCTGACCCGTCCGACCCGCCTGACTCGCCTGACCCGTCCGACCCGCCGGGTCCGCGCCGACCGGGCCCGCCACGCCGTCTCGGGGGGGTACACCGGGAATGCCGCTTCCCGGCGTACCCCCCGAGGCACCGCTTCCCGGCGCGCACCCGAGGCACACACCAGGCTCATGTGGCACACACGTGGGGTGCCCAACATCACGCATATATATGGATCTCCAGGTGAACGGCAGGCGTACGCTGTACAGCTGGCCCTGCCGCTCCTGCCGCTCCCCTGCGACGTCGCGGCGTTGTCACTAATACGGGGAGTAGAAGGTGCTTGAGAGTGTGGGTGCGCTGACCGGCAGCCCATGGATCTACGTTGTGGTCGCCCTCTCGGTGCTTCTGGACGTCTTCCTCCCCGTACTGCCGAGCGGTGTCCTCGTGATCACGGCAGCCACGGCCGCCGCCGCGGGCACCACCACGGTGGCCGCCGACGCCGCGGGCGCCGCCCGCCACGTCACCGAGGTCCCCTCGCTCCTGGCCCTGATCCTCTGTGCGGCCAGCGCCTCGGTGATCGGCGACCTCGTCGCGTACCGGCTCGCCTGGCGCGGTGGCGCACGCCTGGACCGCGCCATCGCCCGTTCCCGCCGCCTCACCTCCGCGCAGGAACGTCTCGGCGCCGCGCTGAGCCGCGGCGGCGGCGCCCTCGTCGTCATCGCCCGCTTCGCCCCGGCCGGACGCTCGGTCGTCTCACTGGGCGCGGGCGCCTCGCACCGCAAGGTGAAGGAATTCCTGCCGTGGTCCGCGGTGGCTGGTGTGGCCTGGGCCGGTTACAGCGTGGGCCTCGGCTACTTCGGCGCCCAGTGGCTCGGCGCGAGCTGGCTGGGCACGGCGGTGTCGGTCCTCGCGCTGTTCGTCGCGGGTGCGTTCGCCGCACTGCTGATGCGGCGCCCCGCCGCGGCAGCCGCCGCTGCCGCTGCCACCGTCGCCCCGGCCTCCGTCCCTACGGCGTCCTGACACCTCCCCGCACTTCCAGACCGTCCAGCAGCCTGGCGGTCGACGCGGCGATCTCGTCGACGGCACGGTCGAAGACTTCCCTGTTGTGCGCGGCCGGGGCACGGAAGCCGGACACCTTGCGCACGAACTGCAGGGCGGCGGCGCGGATGTCCTCCTCGGTGGCCTCTTCGGGGAGGGCCGGCGGGCGAAGGGTCTTGATACTGCGGCACATGTCTCAAGTGTGGACCGCGCCACTGACAACGGCCCGGGTCAGCGGGAGCAGATCACGCTGACGAGCGTGAACGACGCGTAGAACGGCCCCGCGGCGAGGCCGGTGAACCAGCGGTGGCCGCGGTCCCGGCCGACGAGACCCTTGTCGATGGCCTTCTGCATGTTGCCGCCGAGGCCCAGGGTGTGGTCGGCCTCCTGGAAGTCCCGGAAGACGGGCGCCGCCGCGCGCACGGTTTCCACGCGGAAGCCGGCTTGCTCGGCGAGGCGTGCGAGACTCCGCCCGATCGTCGCGTTGCGGACCGCTTCTTCAGCGGTGTACCGGGTGAAGGCACGGCTCGTCCCAAGATCCTCGGAATCGACGATCAAGGTGTCCCAATCGGGCTCGGCAAGGCCGATCCGGGCCCCTGGCCGGGTCACGCGATGGAGCCGCGCGAGAGCGTCCGCGGGTTCGGCGACATGCATGAGGACCCGGTCGATCTTGGCCCGGTCCACCGTTCCCGACTCGATGGGGAGGCCGTGCGCGTCGCCTTCACGGATCTCCACCCGAGGCAGGCCGTCCGTGCGTTCACGGGCCCGGGTGAGCATGGCCCGGTCACGGGCATGTAGGAGGTCTGGTCGGGTCGGGCCACACCAAGAGTCGCCGGCATGCGTGCCGGTCAAACACTCCGGCTCCGCACGCCGACGCCGTTCCCATGAACATTCAAAAGTTGCCCTCAGATGAGCACCTTCGAGCGATCCGTGCACAGGGCCCAGATCACGAAGGTGTCGATGGCGAGGGAGACCACGGCCCAGATCGGCTGGTAGGGCAGCCACATGAAGTTGGCGATCATGTTGAGCGCCGCCAGCCCCACGCCGATCCCGCGGGCCCAGCCGAAGCCCCTGAGGATTCCCCAGCCGACGATGACGAGGAGAATGCCGAGAGCCACGTGGATCCAGCCCCAGGCGGTCACATTGAACTTGAAGACGTAGTCGTCGATCCGGGCGTAGACCGTGTTGGACACGATTCCGGCGATGCCCTTGATCGCCTCCAGAACACCGTCGACCATGAGCAGGACGCCGGCGAACATGGTCCCGCCGGCCGCCCAGGGGTTGACGCCCCCCGGATCGGCCGTATGCGAGTGAGACGTACCCGGTGTGGGCGCGGACTGTGCCATGGGAACTCCTTGGCCGGTGGAACTGCACGTCAGACCGACCCTGGTAGGCACGTACGGAGGCGGCCACTTGGGCGCAGCCGAACGAGTGAGGGCGCTACGGAACCGGTGCGGGCGGCGCGGAGCCGGGCGGAGTGCGGGGGCGCCCGGCCCGGCCGGGGAAATCCGCCGCTTGTCACGGGCCTCTCCCGGAAGGAATCCTTTCCGGCCGGAGGTGGTGACGATGACCGACGTCGTACTGAGGCTCTCGGCCCGCGATCTGGTTCCCGGCGATCTGGACTCCTGCGGGTGGTCGGGCTCGCCGCTCCACCTGGAGAACATCGCGGGACAGCTGGCACGGGCCCGGCGCGGCGAGGTGGACTACCTGGCGGTGTGTCCGCCGTCGGGCATCCCGGTGGCGATCGGCGGGGTCGACTACGGCGCCCGGGAGGGCGTGGGCACGCTGTGGCGACTAGCGGTCCATCCCGCGCTCCAGTCCTGCGGGATCGGCACGTTCCTGATCGGTGCCGCCGAGCGCCGGATCGCCTCCCGCGGCCTGCGGCGGGCCGAACTCGGCGTGGAGGAGGACAACCCGCGTGCCCGCGCACTGTACGAGCGCCTGGGGTACGTGGCGTACGGCCGGCAGCCCGATTCCTGGGACGAGCCGGCCCCGGACGGCTCGGTTCGCCGTTACGAGACGATGTGTACCCAGATGGCCCGGGACCTCGGCGGGGCCCCGCCGGCCGGATAGACGGCCGACCCTGCTGCGACCCGACCACCGGCACCCCACACCTGGAACCCGGCACTCGGCACTCGGCACTCGGCACTCGGCACTCGGCACTCGGCAGCATTCAGCTCTCGGAGACAGCGCGTTCGTAGGCCAGGGTGAGCTCGGCGAGGACGCCGTCGGCAGGCTGCGGACGGCCTTCGAGGTGCATGGCGCGGAGCTCGCCCCTCCTTCACCCTGGCCGACACCACCTTCCACTTCCTCGACGCGAAGCCGGCCGAGGCCCTGGCACGCGCGAAGGAGGCCGCCGACGGCCGGGACGTGCGCCTCGGTGGCGGGGTCGCCACCATCCGCGAGTTCCTCGATGCTTTCCGATCTGGTCGACACGATGCACATCGCCGTGGCGCCCGTCGACCTGGGTCGGGGCGAACGGCTGTGGGAGAGCCACACCGACCTGCGCGACCGCTTCCACGTCGAGTCGGTGCCGAGCCCCAGCGGAGTCACCCACCTCCTGTTCTGGAGGCGATGACCAGGGGTGACCGGCGATGGCCAGTGGTTGCCGGCGGTAGCCGGCGGTGACGGCCGGCCACTGCCGGGCCGTGAGCCGGCTCAGGGCCCGTCCGGCGGATCACGACCGGGAACGATCACGGGGGCGGGCGTTCGGCGGGGCGGGGGACGATGATGCGGGAATAGCCGTCGGCCCACGCGCCCATTCCTTCAACGCGGCCGCTGACCAGTACGCGGCCGGCCGCCCTTCGTATCCGCCCGCGCTCTTCGACTTCGTCGAACAGTTCACGCGCCGTCCCCTGCCAGGTGCCCGCGTTGCCGATGTAGGTGCGGGCACCGGCATTGCCACCGCCCTGCTGCGTGAGCGCGGAGCTGACGTGATCGGCGTCGAGCCGGGCGACGCCATGGCCGCCACGTTCCACACCCTCCGCCGCCGCCCGATTCACTCCTCCGGATTCGCTCCCGCCGAAGCGGACCGGCGGCTACCCTTCGATCACCAACCGGCTATTGAGGAGCTGGAGATGCCCGGTCGCCCGAGCGCGCGCTGACGTTGCAGGTCGTGATCGACCCGTCATCGCGTGCTGCCTCCGACTCCGTCTGACTCCGCGGCACAGCGAGCCTTTCTCGCCCGATTCGGCGGTGCGCTTCTTCGCGCACCGCCCGGCGAGCGTTGCCCTCCGCAGCTCAAGGGGTCCCCGTGCCGCCCGTGTCTCCAGACAGAACCTCCGACAAACCCCACCCCGCTCCCCCCTGCCGCCCCACTCCGCCGAGTCTGTGGCGGGATGCCGACTTCCGCCGGCTGTGGGTGGGCCAGACCGCCTCCCAGTTCGGGGCGCAGGCCGGTCAGGTGGTCCTGCCGCTCGTCGCTGTGGTGTCTCTCGACGCGGGGGCCGGTCAGCTCGGCGCCCTGCGCGCGGTGGAACAGGCGCCGATCCTGCTGCTCTCGCTGTTCGCCGGCGCCTGGGTGGACCGCAGGCGCTCCCGCACGGTGATGGTCATGGCGGACTGCGGCCGGGCGCTCGCGATGGCAGCGGTTCCCACCGCCTACGTGCTCGGCGCCCTCGGACTGCCCGCACTGCTCGTGGTCGCTCTGCTCGTCGGCGTACTGAGCGTGTTCTTCGACGTGGCGTACCAGGCCTCGCTCGTACGGCTGGTGGCACGCGGCCAGTTGGCGCAGGGCAACAGCGCGTTGGAGGGCAGCAGGTCAGCGGCGCAGATCGGCGGCCCGGCGCTCGGCGGCACGCTGGTGTCGCTGTTCTCGGCACCGCTCGCCACCCTCGCCGGTGCGTTCTTCTTCGTGGTGTCGTCCGTATCGATCTGCCGGATCCGCACACTCGAGCCGCTCCCGGTGCACCCCGAAGGATCTGCTCGCATCCGGCGGCAGATCCACGAAGGTCTCCGCTTCGTCGCCGGCAACAGCTCCTTGCGGGCAGTCGGCCTGGCCTCGGCGCTCTATCAGTTCTCCTTCGCCGCTCTGATGACCGTCTATCTGCTCTACCTCCCCCGCGGACTTCATCTGTCGGGCACGGCCGTCGGCCTGGCGCTCGCGGCGACGGGCCCCGGGGCGGTCGTGGGCTCGCTGCTGGCGGCGAGGCTGCCGGGGAGACTCGGGTTCGGCCCGGTGCTGGTGGCATCGGCGGTACTGGCCGACGGCGTGATGCTCTGCGTACCTGCGCTGCCCGGCTCCACTGCCCTGACACTTCCGGCGCTCATGGGGGTCAACTTCCTTTTCGGTACGTTCAGTCAGCTGGTCAACGTCACGACGATGGCCGTACGCCAGGCCGTCACGCCCCTCCGGATACAGGGCCGGGTCGTGGCGACGATCAACTTCGCCGGCATGGGCCTGACGCCGCTCGGCTCGTTGCTGGGCGGCTTTCTGACCGTTCAGTGGGGGCTGCGTACGAGCCTGTTCCTCACCGCCGCCGCCATGGCGCTGTCCCCGCTGTTCATGGCCCTGTCCCCGCTGGCCCGCCTGGGGAAGTCGCTCCCGGAGGAGCAAAGGCCGGCAGCCGGACAGCCGGGAAGCACCTGACGGCCCAGCAGGAGAGCCACACCTGCGGGCGGCCGCCGGACTCACGCGCCGTCCCACCGGCGATTCAAGCCCGGTTGATCCGGTACACATCGCGCACGCACGCGTTGGCCAGGGTGGCGGCGAGGATGATTCCCGCACACACCAACAGAATGTGCTGACTGGCCCAGTGCTTCGAGGCCACCGCCACCAGCAGGTAAGCGATGGGGACGGCGATGTGTTCGCCCACCGCGTTGAACGCACCGAGCCGCCCCAACTCCTCGTCGCGTACCTGCTGTTGCATGACCGTGGACCAGGAGACGATCGCAACGTCCAGCCCGATCCCGGCGAGAACGGCGGCCATGACCACCCAGGCGAGGGGCAGCTCCAGTCCCAGCGCGGCCAGGGGAAGCATGATGGCCGCGCTGGTCACCACGCAGACCAGCATCAGCCGTCGCGGCTTCCAGGCCAGGCAGAGGAACGTGCCCGCGAGAAGTCCGGCGGCGAAGGCGCCCTGCACCAGCCCCCAGGAACGGGCACCCGCATAGCTGTCGGCCGCCACGAGGGGCCCGAGCACCTGGTAACCGGCCAGCCAGGCCGCCACGACCGCGGTTCCGGCCACGGTGTAGCTCCACAACCAGCTCCGCGAGCGGAACCCGGCCCAGCCCGCACGGAGATCGCCCACCACACCGCGCCCGGTCGGCACGGAGCCGACGAGCCGGAGCCCGAGCAGGAGAAGGGCGGCGGCCACGAACGTACCCGCGTCCCACCCGAGCGCCCAGGCAGGGCCCGAGAACGCCACGACGAATCCGCCGGCGACCGGCCCGATGACCTTGACGGCGTTCCCGGGAACCCGGACCAGCGCATTCGCCTGTTGCAGTTGCTCCTTCGGTACGAGCCGAGTCGCGATCCCCTGGGCAGCGGGCGCGATGAAGGCGGCCGACACCCCGGAGAAGCAGGCACAGACGCTGATCGCGAGTGTCGTCGCCGCACCCGTCGCCACCAGAAATCCGACCGTGGCCTGCGCCAGCCCGGCACCGAGATTCCCGAGGAAGAGGATCCGGCTACGGGACATCCGGTCCGCCAGCACGCCGCCCAGGAGAAGGAAGACCAGGGTGGGCACGGTGTTCGCGGCGAGCACGATCCCGAGCGACCGCGCGCCCCCGCCATGGTCGATCACGGCGAACGCGAGCGCCACGGGCGCCATCGCCGAACCCGACGCGGATACGAGGTGGGCGAGCAGGAATCGGCGAAAGGCCGGTATCCGCAGCGGGGACGCGCCGCGTGCCCCCTGCTCCTGCCGGGCGGTGGTGGTCATGGCCCTCCTGCCGATGGCACCGCATCCCGCCGCCGGGAGAACGACGGAGCGGCGTATCGACAGAATGGCCCAGTGAAGGGCGCGGAGGAGGTGGAGTACGTCGAATACGCCAGGGCTTCACCGGCGCACCGCGCCATCTCGGCCACGATCCGGTGGGCCGCGACGTCCTCAGCTACCTTCCCGGCTGGGTGCCGTCCCGATTCCAGCGGTGAACCCATCCGCAAGTGGCCGCGGCCGGCGCCCTGTTACGGGACCTGCACGACGCCACCCGAGGCAGCGCGCTCGCCGGAGCGCACCCGACGGTCTGCCACCACGATCCCGGAATCACAACAGCCCACCGCGCCGCGTTCACGACGGCACTGCGCCGAGACGTCCGCCGCCGGGCGAAGCAGGCTCCGCTCCGCCCGGCGGACCGTCGAGGCACCCGGGGTCCTCACTCGCGCAGCTCCCCCGGGCTATCCGGCAGCCGTCTCTTCGAGAGCCGTCAGGCACTCTCGACAAAGCGGACGCACCAGGCGTAACCGCTCAGGTTGTCATGCGAGACCCGCCGGACCTCTCTGACCTGGCAGCCGTCGTGCGCATACTTGTGGGCGAACCGGTCGAGGCGCTGCGCGTCGGTGAGATCCTCCATGGACAGCGGTGCTCCGACGACAAGGTCTTCGTGGACTGAGTCCGGCGCGGCACCGTCCGCGCAGGCCGAGCAATGGTGCGTTCTAGGTAGGGCCATACGCCCAGTGTGCCCCTACCTGGGCTGCTCCGACTCCCACAGCCCGATTTGGCCGCTCAATTGAGCGACACGGGTCGGCCCGGCGGATCGTGCGGCGGGCGCCCTGGGCCGGTCCGGTACCCTCCTTCTCGCTCATCTGCGCAGCAGCAGCGAGGTGACCCGCAGCCGGCCGCTGTGGATCCAGACGTCGGAGTACTCCACCGGCCGGCCGTCGGCGAGGTAGGTGACCTGCTGGAGGTACTGCACGGGGTCGCCCTCGCTCAGATCGAGCGCGGCGGCGACGCCCGTGGTGGCGGCCTCGGCGCTGAAGGTGCGGCGGGCCGTGGCGATCTTCAGTCCGTAGGTGTCCTCCAGGACACCGAAAAGACTGGAGGACGTGAAGTCCACCTCCTCGATCCCGGGTGCGAGATCGGTGCGTACGAAGTTGAAGAGCAACGCGACCGGCCCCTGCTCGGTCCTGCGGACCCGCACCAAACGCAGTACCTGGGTACCGGGAGCGACGTCCAGCAGGGCCGCGACGGGCTGCGGCGGAATGATCAGTGAGCACTCCCGCACCGAGGTGGTGGTGACGACGCCCTGACTGGCGAAATCCTCGGACAGAGTGCTCAGCTTCTGGGCGATGGCGGGTTCGATCACCGTCGAGGTGACGAAGGTGCCGCGCCCCCGTACCTGCCGTAGCAGGCCCTCCTCGGTGAGCGTGGTCAGCGCGCGTCGCAGGGTGCCGCGACTGACGCCGAACTCCTGAGCCAGTTCCGGCTCGCTCTTGAGGCGGTAATGCGGCGGCCACTCGCCGCTGGCGATACGCAGTCGGATGTGTTCCGAGACTTGCACGTGGATCGCCGTGGGGACATCCCGCTTGATGCTTGGGAGAACCCCTTTGTCGGCCGTCACAGTGGTCGCATCTCCTCTTTCCGGTTTCACCGGAGGACTGGTGTGGACGGGGAGCCGCACCCCGGCCCCGGTGGGGCGGCCGGGGTACGGCGGTGGTGGCTGGTCAGTAGCTGACGGTCTCCTCGTCACCGGTGTCGGTGATGATCGCCAGGCCGGCGCTGGTCCCGAGCAGGGAGGCACCCGCGCGCAGGAGATCAAGCCCCTGCCGGTAGCTCTTGATCGAACCGGATGCCTTCACCCGGACTCCGTCCCGCGCTCGGTCAACAAGGTAGCGAACGCTGGCCGGGTTCGCTGTCTCGATCTGTCCGCTGCTGGCGTTCTTCAGGAAGGCGACGCCGGCCTCCATGGCGAGTTCGACGGCGGCCTCCTTCTCCTCGTCAGTGAGCAGCGGCAGTTCCAGCATGACCTTAACGGGCAGGCCCGAGGCGCGGACGACGCCGGCGATGTCCTCACGGAAGTCGTCGTAGCGTCCGCTCTTGAGCCAGCCGACCTGGACGCCTATGTCGAGCTGGGTCGCCCCGAGCCGGGCGATCTCGGCGGCCTCGGCGGCCTTTCCTGCGCTGGTCATGACGCCGACGGTCGGGAAGTCCAGGGCGGAGGCCACCTCGATGCCGGTGCCGCTCAGCTCCGCGACCACGACGGGCAGCCAGGAGGCGGGCACCATCGCGGCGTTGAAGCCGTGGGTGACGGCCTCCTGGGCGTGGGCGATCATCTGGTCGCGGGTCGCGTCCGGATCGATCTTGGTGTGCTGGATGTAGGGCGCCATCTCTGCCGGGGTGAGGGTGAGTTCGGCGGGGGTGGCGATGGTCTCGGACATGGGGGTGATCTCCGTAGGGTCGAAAGCGACGGGGGGCCGGCGGATCGGCCGCCGGGTGTTCTCCATGCGGCCCGCCGCGGATTGACGTGAGCCGGCACGGCTCCCGCGGACGGGCCGGGGTGGCTCAGAGCTTGGAGGCGTACTGCTCCGACACGACGACGCCCTCTCCACCGAACCACCGGGGGGCGTCGACACCGCAGTACAGGCCGATGTTGCCCCAGGGCTCGAAGGCTCCGGTGCGTACGACGGCCTTGGCCTGCCGGGCCAGGTCTCCGAGCACCTCCGCGTGCGGACGGGTGGTGAACTCGGCGTCGGCGAAGCGTTCGTGCAGCCAGGTGTCGAGCCGGGGGTTGTGGGTGGGGACGTCCTCGGCCCGGACCACGCCCTCGACGACGAGTTCGTCGGCGATCAGGCCGAGCACCGTCCGCAGGTCGGGCAGGTTCTCGGCGAGGGCGAGGTCGATACGGTGCGTGTCGCGCGGCACGGGGAAGCCCGCGTCCACGACGAGCAGCAGGTCGGTGTGGCCGAGCGTGGCCAGGACCCCGCTCAGTTCGGCGTTGAGGATGCCGGAGCGTTTCATGGTCGAATTCCTTTCAGCAGGGGCGGTCGTGGCCCGGTGGCCATCTGATGTCGGGGGCCGGGGCTCTCGGGTGCGGTGTCCCCGGACGGCTCGTCTCAGGCCGCGGACGGCACCGCACCGGTGGCGAGGGTCATGACGGATTCCTCGGTGGCCTCGGCGGTGTCGACGACGGCCACCAGGCGGCCCTCGCTCATCACCGCGATCCGGTCGGTCAGGGTGAGCAGTTCGGGCAGATCGGAGGAGGAGCAGAGGATCGCCAGGCCCTTCTCCGCGAGCGCGGACAGCTGCGCGTAGATCTCCGCCTTCGCGCCGATGTCCACGCCGCGCGTGGGCTCGTCGAGGATCAGCACCCCCGGGTTGATCGCCAGCCAGCGTCCCAGCACGGCCTTCTGCTGGTTGCCGCCGGACAGGCTGGTGATGGGCTGGCTCATGGTGGCCGTCTTCACCCTCAGCCGCTGCGCCTGCTCGGTCGCGGCCGAGTCGAACGCGCGGCGGCGCACGAGGCCGAGCCGGCTGAACGTCTTCGTGGTGAGCACGCCGATGTTCTCGCCGACACTCATGGTGGTGAGCAGGCCCTGGGCGCGGCGCTCACCGGGGACGAACGCCAGTCGGCGTTCGACGCTGGCGATGGGGTTGCGCTGTTCGTAGGGCTCGCCCAGCAGTTCGACGGTGCCGCCGGTGCCGGGGTCCCCTCCGAAGAGGTTGTGCAGCAGTTCCACCCGGCCGGAGTCGGGCAGTCCGGCCACGCCGAGGATTTCACCGGGGCGCAGGTCGAAGGTGACACCGCGGTGTCGTCTGCCGCTCAGTTCCCTCACCTTCAGGGCAGGCTCGGCGGCCGGTCCGGTCTCACGCACCGCGCGGCGGGTGAACTGGCCCAGTTCGCGGCCGACCATCGCGGCCACCGCCTGATCGGGGGTGGTGTCAGCGCTGCGCCAGCCGGCGACGTGGGCGCCGTCGCGCAGCACCTGGATGTGGTCGGCCAGGCGGAAGACCTCGGGCATACGGTGCGAGACGTAGAGCATGGTCGTCCCGCCCTTCTTGAGATTGTCCATCAGGCTGAACAGCCGGTCGGCCTCGGCCGGGGTGAGCATCGCCGTCGGTTCGTCCAGGATCAGCAGGCGGCAGCCCCGGGCGATGGAGCGGGCCACCACGATGAGCTGCTGGGTGGCCAGGTCCAGAGTGCGGACGGAGGCGTTCGGGTCCAGGCTGAGGTCCAGTTCGGCGAGGAGCTCGGTGGTGCGCTCCAGCATGCGGCGCCGCGAGGGGAACCAGCGGTTGCCCGGCTCGACGCCGCTGAGCACGTTCTCCGCCACGGTGCGGTCGGGCAGCAGCGACAGTTCCTGGGGGACGATCGCGACTCCGTGCCGGTCGAGCATCGTGCTCGGCTCGAAGGAGGTGACCTCGTCGCCGAAGACGGTGACGCTGCCTTCGCTGGGGGGCTGGAGTCCCGCCAGGATCTTCAGCAGGGTCGACTTGCCGGCTCCGTTCTCCCCCAGCAGTGCGGTGATATCGCCCGCGGGGACGTCGAAGGAGACGTCGTGCAGGGCGCGGACCGGGCCGAAGTTACGGGAGAGTCCGCGGACACGGACGGCCTGGCCGGCGGCGCCCGGGTCCTCGGGGCGGGCCGGGCCCCCCGGGGAGGCGTCTCGGGGTGCGGTGGTCATCAGTCCTCCAGCGTCGCGTCGGCGAGGTTGTCGCGGGTGATGAACTCCGCGCCGGTGTCCACGCCCTTGATCTCGGTGCCCTTGGAGAGGAAGTCGTGCAGCACCTTCACCGCCTGGTAGCCCTGTTCGGACGGGTTCTGGCTGATGGTGAAGTTCAGGACCCCGCGGCTGATGTACTCGGCCGTCTGGGTGAGCAGGTCGAAGCCGCCCATCGTGATGTCGTCCGCCTGGCCGGACTGGGCGACCCACTTGGCGGCGGCCGTGGTCGAACAGCAGTCCAGACCCGCGATGGCGACGACGCCGGACTGGCCGGACATGGTGGACTCGACGGTGTTGTAGGCGGAGCTGGGTTCGTTGCCGACGTTCACCGGTCCGACGATCTTCAGGCCGCTTCCGTCCAGGCCCTCCTTGAAGCCGTTGAAGCGATCGTGCGACCAGCCGGCACCGGTGTCGACGGAGAAGACCACCACGGACTTGCCCTTGACGTCCCCGTTCAGGTTCTTGCGGAGCGCTTCGGCCTGGGACTTGCCGGAGCCCTTGAGGTCCTGGCCGACGAAGCCCATCTGCTGGGAGTCGGGGTTGTCGGTGTTGAACGAGACGATCGGGATGCCGGCCTTGTGGGCCTGGCTGATGACCGGCTTGAGCGCGTCGCTGGAGGCGGAGGAGACGGCGAGCCCGTCCACGGCCTTCTGCTGGATGAGCGTCTGGATCTCGGAGACCTGCTTGGCGGCGTCGCCACCGGTGGGACCGATGAGGGAGACGTCGGCCCCGAGCTCCTTGCCGGCCCGCTTCATGCCCGAGCTGATCGGTGTGGCGAAGGCGAGGGACGGGTCGTGGTAGCTCAGCTTGATGCGCATCGGCTTGTCGTCGTCGATCCGCTGCTGGATGTACGAGGCGATCTTGAAGGAGCCGTCGTCGGAGCCGGTGGCGTCGTCGGCGGTGATGGCGCCGCACGCGGTGAGGGCGAGGGCCGCGGCGGCGGCTGTCGCGGCGCTGAGGGATCTGAGGAGGATACGCGGGGACATCGTGACTCCTTCGTCATGTCCGTGGGACGGGGAAGTGCGGAGGTGGGGCGGCGGTGACCGGCTCTCGGGGGCGGCGGCACCGGCGGGGCGGGCACCCGTCTCAGGGCGGGCACCCGTCTCAGGGGCGTACTCAGGCGCGGCTCTTGCGCTTTCGCTGCCAGGTGTCGGCCGCGACCGCGGCGACGATGACGAGACCGGTGACCACGGTCTGCCAGAAGGAGGAGATCCCCTTGATGTTGAGGATGTTCTGCAGCAGACCGATGAAGGCGACGCCGATGACGGTGCCCCACATGGTGCCCGAGCCGCCGAAGAGTGCGGCACCGCCGATGATCACGGCGGAGATGACGGTGAGTTCCAGTCCCTGGCCGGTCACGCCCTGCACATAGGAGAGGAAGGACAGGCCGAGGACTCCCGCGAGTCCCGCGGTGAAGCCGGAGAGGACGAAGGCGGTGAGCTTGACCCGCTTGACGTTGACGCCGACGAGCCGGGCCGCCTCCTGGTTGCCGCCGACCGCGTAGGTGTTGAAGCCGAAGCGCGAACGAGCCAGCAGGACCACACCGACCGCGGCTACGGCCGCGAAGAAGACGAACTGCATGGGCACCAGGCCGAACAGCCGTCCCTGGCCGAGGAGGTTGAAGTCCGCAACGCCGGACTGGGAGGAGCTCAGCGAGATCGGGGCGCCGTCAGAGATGAGCAGGGCGATACCGCGGAAGACGCTGAGCGTACCCAGGGTGACGATGAAGGACGGTACGCCCAGCACCACCACGGCCAGCCCGTTGAGGAGCCCGGCCAGGGCTCCCACCGCCAGTCCGACGAGCATGGCCGTGGGCCAGTTCCAGCCGTCCGAGATGAGCATTCCGGTGGAGATCGCGGACAGCGCGTAGGTGGAGCCGACCGAGAGGTCGATCTCCCCGTTGAGGATGACGAAGGTCGCCCCGACGGCCATGATCCCGATCTGCGCGATCTGCTGGCCCACCGAGAGCAGGTTGTCGGACTGGGCGAAGCTCGGCGAGAGCACGGTGCCCAGCAGGAAGAGCAGGACGAGCGCGGCGAACACACCGGCCTCACGCGCGTGCAGCATCCGGCGCAGGGCGAGCGGGAACTGCCGGGCGGACTCACCGGGCGATGGCGCCCCGGTGGTCGGCGGCTTGGAGACTGTCGAGGTCACGAGGCGTTTCCAATCAGGGCGTGCAGCTGGTCTCTGCTGGGGAGGGCGGGTACGACGCCCGCGATCGACACGGTGTGGGAGCCCGCGACGGCGGCGAACTCCACGGCCCGGTCGACGGGTTGCCCCTCGGCCAGCGCGACGGCGAACGCGGCGGTGAAGGAGTCGCCCGCCCCCGTGGTGTCGACCACGGTCCGGGCCGGGTGAGGCGGTACACGGGTGATCCCGGAAGTTTGGGCGACCAGTGCACCCTCACCACCCCGGGTGATGACGACGATGCCCCCGGTGCGCTCGTGCAGCGCGCGGGCCAGTTCCTCGTCGCCGAGGCTGTGCCCCTCATCGAGGCCCAGGATGACGGGTGCCTCTGTCTGGTTGGGCGTGAGTACGTCGATGAGCGGCCAGCACTCATCCGGGAGCGGCCGGGCGGGCGCCGGGTTGAGCAGGGTCCGCGTGCCGGATTCGCGGCCGGCACGGAGCGCGGCGACCACGGCTTCCTCGGGGATCTCCATCGAGACGACCAGGATGTCGGCGGAGGCGATCTCGGCACGGAAGGACTCGACAGCGGCGGCGTCCAGTTCGTCCAGGGCGCCCGGGGCGATGGCGATGCGATTCTCCCCGGACGGCTCGACCAGGATGAACCCGACCATGGTGGGCGCCCCCGCGGTCAGTACATGCCCGGCTCCGACTCCCTCACGCCGCCACAGCTCCCGTGCGGACCTTCCGAACTCGTCGTCGCCCACAGCGGTGAGCAGGGAGACCTCGGCCCCCAGCCGGGCGGCGCCGATGGCCTGATTACTGCCCTTGCCGCCGGCACCCGGATCGAACAGACCGCCCGAGACGGTCTCGCCCGCCGCAGGGGCCTTGGGCACCCGCATGGTGAGGCCGGCTCCATAACTTCCGACAACTGCGATCTTCATCGACACACCGCTTTGTGTATGGACAACCATGGACAAGCCAGAGCCTATGTATAGGGATGTCCATAGTCAACGGTCGGACGGAAGCCGAATGTCGGACATCGCCACCCGAGAGTAAGCAGCCCCGCCCGCCGCCCCGCGGAACTCCTCGGAGGCCCGCGTCACCGGGCGTGCCGTCGCGGGCCCCTCCGCTCCGCTACCGGGGCGGGCCGTGCCCGGCGCGATGCGGACGGGGGAACCCGGGGTGAAACAGGAGTGCTGGGCCTACTGGCCGGCGCACCTCTGATTCGTACGGTGGCGAACCACGCAAGCCCGCGACTCGGAGCTCAAAAGGGAGCTCGATGCCATCCTGCACGCCCGCAGCGAGCCGGGGCGGAGTACGAGTCCGCCCTCGTCCGGCGCCATCTCGCGGAACAGCGCGTCGTCGTCGCCCGGGGCGCCTGGTCATCACAGCCGTCCATGAGCAACTTCGGTGAACGGTTCGGCTTCGGAGCCTTCTCACCGGGCCCCGGCGGTCCCGCTGTCGACGATCGGCGATCGGCGCCGCCAACGTCGGTATCGAGGGCCTCGTCGTCGCCTGGGCCGGCGTCGCCACCGTCAACTCCGTGTACGCGGACCGGAACTGGCCGTGGTTCCGGGACCTCGCCGAGCGCCGGAAGTCCGACTGGAAGGACCGGCCAGGCCGCTCCCGGCGAACTCTGCTCCCGCCCACCGCGCCCCGTCCGGCGCGTGGTCCAGCGCCGGGGCACCGACAACAACCGGTGCCCGCACAGGAGTTCTTGGTCGATCCAACGAGCGACTACGCCCTACCGTCGCCGCCAGGCCGGCAGTCGCCCCTTTTCCGCCTCTTGCGTAACGGAGTAGCCAGGTACGGATGGCCACCGAACCGTCAGTACTACCGATTCCTCTTCCGCGAACCAAGAGTGGTCGACTCCGTGGCCCCGGACGACGTAATCGCCCTGCCGTGCCAAAAGCACACTGCGTCCAGGAAGCCGGACATGGAAGCGACCGCTGATGAGCACCGGAAGAGCTGTGCGTTCCTCGCCCCTCACCCACTGCATACGCTCGTCGCCACGCGGGTGAACGCCCCATTTGACCTCCACAGCCTCACTGTGGCGAGGGTCCGCGGCGTCCTTGAAGTGACCGAGCAGCCATCCCCGGTCCAGTGCCGCGTCCTCGCCCGCATGGCCCACGTACACGCTGTCGTTCATGAATCCGGACGCTAGCAGCCGCCCGTTCCGCCGATCACAGAAGCTTGACCAGCACCTTTACAACGGCCCCCGAGTTTGTTCTTCGACGTTGGGCCGCTGCCGGTTGTCCACCGGTGGCAGAAATTGCGATGCGTGCCGGCAGCGCGTTGGTCAGACTCGCGGACATGACTGAGAAGATCACCCGCATCAACCCCGAGCAGTTGCATAAAACGCCTGGCTACCACCACGTCACCGTGGTGGAGCCCGGCCGCACCGCCTACCTTGCAGGGCAGTGTCCGCTTGACGGAAACGGCGACCTCGTCGGTTCCGGCTCTCTTGAGGCGCAGATCGACCAGGTCGCGGCGAACGCGTTCGCCGCCCTCGCGGCCGTGGGCGCCCAGCCCCGACATGTGGTGCGGTCAGTGATCTACGTGCGGAGCGATGACAGGGACGTTCTGGGAGCCGCGTGGCAGCAGCTCACCAAATCTGCCATCAGCCAGGCGTTCACAACCGCCAGCACTCTCCTGGGCGTCGCCCAGTTGGGCTTTTCCGGACAACTCGTCGAGGTGGATCTCACCGTGGCACTGCCTGACTGAGGCTGTTCGCCGCCAGGCCCCATGTGCTCCGACCAAGGTGCACGTGACCACGGCAGAGGCCACGAAGTCGAGTGAAAGCGTCACAACTTTACGGGGGCGCCCTCCCGAACGGAATCCGCGGATTCAGGGTGGCCCGGACCGCCGGCCGCGGCCGCTCCACGCAGCGCCGCCTCGACCCGGCGATTGCCGGTCATGCTCGCCGTGACGGCGGTCATGGTGAGGAGGAGGCCGGCGGCGGCGTAGAGCGGGGTGCGTATGTCGTACGTGGTGGCCAGCCAGCCGCCGAGGAAGGCGCCGAACGGGGCGGCGCACATGGCGAGCATGCGGGAGGTGGAGGCGACCCTGCCCATCAGGTGGGCCGGGACGATCGCCTGCCGGAGGGAGGGCCCGAGCACCATCGTGGCGCCCATGCCCGCACCGCAGACGGCGAGCGCGAGCCCGGCCACGTACGGATTCGGGGCGGCGGCAAGCCCCAGGATGGCAAGCCCCTCGACCGCGGCCGTACAGGTCAGCGCGGTGCCGGTGCCGAGTCGTCGGCCGAGGAAGGAGGCGATGCCCGCGCCGAGCAGGCCGCCGGTGGCCTCCGCCGTGAGGAGCGGGCCGAAGCCGAAGGTGCCGATGCCGAGACGGTCGTGCGCGAAGAGGGCGAGTACGGTCTCCACGGCGAGGAAGGCGACGTTCCCGACCGCCGGACGGAGCGCGAGCCGGAGCAGCAACCGGTCCCGGAAGACGTACGAGGCCCCGGCCCGCGCCTGCCGAAGCAGCGACTCCCGGGCCTCCGGTGCGGGCCGGGGCGCGGCGGGCAACGACCGTACGAGCACCGCGGAGAGCGCGAACGACACCGCGTCGGCGAGCAGCGGAACCGCCCGCCCGAACGCGAGCAGCGCACTGCCCGCGGGCGGCCCCGCGAAGCCGGACGCGGCGGTCTGGGCGCCGCGCAGACGGGAGTTGGCGCGGGCCAGGAGTGCGCGGTCGCGGCCGAGCAGCTGCGGCAGACAGGCCGTGGCGGTCGTGTCGAAGAAGAGTCCACCGAGGCCGAGCAGGAAGGCGACGGCAGCGAGCAGCGGACTGCTCAGCACGTCGAGCACGGCCGCCGCCGGTATCTTTGGCTGCAACGCTTTGGTCGCTGACCTGGGCTGATATGCAGAACCCGCCGTGCGCGACATCTGCGTGGGGCCGCCTGACCGCCGAACGTCGGGAATTCCGGGCGCTGTTGTGGCTGGAGGCAGCCGAGCGGTCCGGGCGGGATGAAGGCCGCCTCTACGAAGGCGTATCCGATGCTGGACGGCGCGCTGCCGCCCCGTCGACCGCACCGCCGCCGACATGCCGTGCTGGGCGGACAAAGGCTACCGAGGCGCCGTCGGCACCATCCGGCTTCCCCACGGGGGCCACCGGGGCCACTGGCTACAGACCAGCAGGCCGTCAATCGCGCACACGCCAAACCCCGCGCACCCGTCGAGCGGGCCATCGCCACCCTCAAGACCCGGCGACTCCTGCGCAAGCTGCGCTGCTCGACCATCCGCCATCCGCATCACCGGTTGACAGCTCTGGCTGCGGGCGTTGTTGGCGGTGCGGGTGCGGTCAGTCCCTCATCCGGTAGTTCATGAACCAGTGGGTGTCGAAATAGCGGGCCATCGTGAACGGGTGATGCGGGTCGATGAGGATGCGACAGACGAACTGCGCGGCGTTGCAGTCGAAAGAGGCATCCTCGCCGTCAAAGGACCGGACGACGACGGGCCAACGGTCAGGGTCATCGCCGTCGGCTCTCCAGCAGTACAGGTCCTCGTGCTCCGTACCCGCCCAGATGAGCAGTCCGTCCTCCCTGAGATCCGTCCACGGCTCCTGGTTCAGGCTCAGATACGCGTCGAAGGCGCCGTCGCCGAACGTTTCGACCATGCGCTTGTAGTCGGTCGGAAGCGCGGTTCCCAGGCGCGACTCCACCTCCGCCCACTGCACGTCCGGTCGCTGGGCGGGCTGCGTCCAGCCGGTGATCTGTACGAGCCGCTCCATCCAGTCGACGTCCGCGCCCTCGTCCGGAGCGACCGCCAAAGGTTCCGGCACCTGCCTCTGAGCGACCACCAGTACCGGCCGCTCCACGCCTTCGGTATCTCGCGACGTGCCCGAGCCCACCCACTGGTCCCCGTACGCCCACGCCCGTATCTTCACGGCCCGGTCCCCGAAAGGGACCAGGAGAGCCGCACCCCTCGAACCGTCGACCGTCGGATCGGTGAAACCGTCGAGGACGAGGGTGCGTGGGGCTCCGAACCTGTCGGCGAGCAGATCGGCCAGAGCCTGCGGGTCCAGGTCGCCAGGCAGGTACATGTAGCCGCCTGCCGGGTCGAGCTGGGCCAGAAGATCGCTGACGGTCGCCTGTGTGAGCTTCATGGCAGACAGTGAAGCTCACCGCACTGACATCGGATCTGTCGGAGGTATCCGGCATCAATCGGGCAGTTTTCGGATCGTTCCATATGCATGCCGACGTGGCCACGAAAATGATCGCGGCCAGAACCGCCCGGTCTCCGCGCCGGCATCGGACACTGCCCTGCGGGCGCTCCGGCGCCGACGGCACCAGGAGAAGACCCCTCAACCGTGACCGGTTGAGGGGTCGGAAACAGGCGTTCGCCTGCTACTTGCCATGGTGGGCGCGGGCAGTTTCGAACTGCCGACATCTGCTTTGTAAGAGCAGCGCTCTACCCCTGAGCTACGCACCCGTGGATGAGGCAACAGCGTACATGGACTACGCCTCCTGGTCACAAACGGTTGCCGACGGCAGCGGCCCGGGTGGGACCACGCGGCGCGGGCCCGCCGAAAGTGTGCGGAGGCGGGGGATATCCCCACCCCGCATACGGTAGCCGTCCTGATTCCCCCGGGTGTCGGCGCGCACCTACCGTGAGCCGGAACGCTGAGCGACGAACCGACCGTCGCACGATCTGGGGGAACGATCACCGTGGCACTCCGCACCCGCACCCGCGCCCGCACACTCATCGCGTCCGGCGGAGCGGTGCTTGCCGCTCTTGTTCTCACCGGCTGCGGCAGTGCGGACACCGACGACGCACCGGTCGAACACAAGTCGTTCGCGTTCAGTGGGAAGACGCTGACCATCGAGGCGGGCAACACGACCCTGGAGCTCGTGCCGGCCGATGTGAAGAAGGTCGAGGTGACCCGGCAGGTCGACGGGTGGGTGGTGCTCGGGAACGGGCCCGACCCGCGCTGGGAGATTCGGGGCGGCACGCTGACGCTGAAGGTGAAGTGCGAGGCCTTGGTCAGTCACTGTGCCTCCAGGCATCAGGTGAAGGTGCCGCGCGGGGTGGCGGTCACCGTGCACGGGGACAACGGGAAGATCGCGGCGTCGGGGTTCGACACCCCGCTCGACCTGCGCTCCGACAACGGCAATGTGACCGTGCGCGATTCCAGCGGGCCGCTGAAGCTGGACAGCAACAACGGCGGCATCCTCGCCGAGGGGATCTCCGGCTCGTCCGTGAAGGCCGAATCGGACAACGGTGCGGTGCGGCTGGCGTTCACTGCTGTGCCGACGTTGGTGGACACCGTCAGTGACAACGGGAAGGTCACCATCGAGCTGCCGGGCGGCAGCACCTCGTACGCGGTGAGCACCAGGACCGACAACGGGAACACGTCGGTGGAGGTGCCGCGCAGCGACGACAGCCCCCATGTCGTGAAGGCCCGGAGCAACAACGGCGAAGTCACGGTTCGAAGCGCGAACTAACCGGCCCGTGTGTTCGTCCTTACCAGGTGGGAGAATGTACCGGGCAGGGACGATCGGCACGGGAGAGGGATGTGACGGCGACACACGCGAAGCCGCGGGCGAGAGCGGGTGCGAGTTCCGCCGTCAGAGACGTCCGCGATGTCCGCGCCGTCGGCGCCCTCAGAGATGTCAGCGATGTACTCGTGTTGATGCTTCTGCCGGTGCCACTGCTTGCGGGCGCGCTGTCGGCGGCCTTCGCCGGTGGCGGCACGCGGCGCTGGTTCGGCGGACGCGGTGAGGGGCAGCGGGCCGAGGCGCAGGCCGCGAAGGACGCGGCCGCCGAGGCCTTCTACGAGCTGGACACGGCTCAGCGCGATCTGCGGATCTCGATCGAGACGATCACCGCGGTGGACAGTTCCCCCGCCGCGCGCAAGGCCGTCGACGACTTCGCCGCGCTGGGGCGAAGCATCGACGCGGCCAGCAGCGCCTACATCACCGCAGTCGACGCCCACGATCTGGACCGCGACGACCTCGAACCGTCGATCGCCACACAGGCCAAGGCCCAGCTGTCATCCGCCAAGAACGATCTCGTACGGGTCAAGGGCGAGCTGGATCGGTTCGCGGCCGGTCTCGGGCCGCTGCTCGGCAGCGCCGAGACCCAGCTCGCGCGGCTCGCGCCCGCTGTGGAGCGGGCGCGGCAGGCGCTCCTGTCCGCGAGCAATGCTCTCGACACGGTGCGGGAGTCCGGATTGCGAGCGGACGATCTCGCCGCGCGGCTCGCCGCCCTCGCCCCCGAGCTGACCAAGCTCAACCAGGGCGCCGGCCGGCACGGCGTGGCCGAGACCATCCAGCGTGCCGATCAGGTGTTGCGTGATGCCGAGGCCGTACGGGCCGAGGCGGCCCAGTTGCCCGAGCGGGCCGCCGAGATCGATCGCCGGCTGGTGACACTGCGTACCCGCGCCCAGGCCTTGACGACCCGGTCCGCTTCCGTCGAGCCCGTGCTCAGCGAGCTGCGACGACGGTTCTCGGCCGCCTGCTGGCAGGACCTCCAGCCCGTTCCGGAGCAGGCCGCGGTCAACGTCCGCCAGGCCGAGGAGAAGCTGAAGGAGGCCGCGAAGGCGCGCAGTGAGCAGCACTGGGCCGATGCGACGTCCCTGCTCAGCACGGTACGTGCCCTGCTCAACGCCACCGACGAGGCGGTGTCCGCAGCCGGTGACCGGCTGCACCGGCTGAACGAGGTGGCCAAGGACCCGCAGCAGGAGATCCAGCGGACCCGGTTCGCGATCCGGGACGCCCAGCGGCTGGCCATGGCCGGGCGCAACACCCCCGATCCGCGCCACGCCCGTCCGCTGGACGACGCGGTGGCCCGGCTCGATCAGGCCGTCGCCGGTCTTGAGGGACGCCATCCCGACTACTGGCACTTCCTGACCGTGACGGAGGGCGTACGGCAGACCGCCGCGCGCGTGGTCTCCGAGATCCGTGAGGAGCGCGGGGCCGGCATCTGAGTCGTCCCGCCACCCGCCGCGTCACCCACCGGCCGGTCCGGGTACCGGCCGGTGGGTGTTTGGCGTGCGCCGTGCCCGTCGCGGAGCGATCCTGGTAGTACCTGAAGGAGGCCCGGTCTAGTACCTGAAGGAGGCCCGTTCATGGCCACCCACGTACTGCGTCCCGCCCGACGGCCCGCAGCTCACCGCAAGGCCACCCGGCTCGATGAGCATCTGCCCGTCGATCACCGGCTCAGCCGCGTCTACCGGGTGGGGGCGGGGCTGATGGGTCTGGTGCTGCTCGCCTTCGGCATTCTCGGGCTGATCGACAAGATCGGCTTCTTCGACACCGGCGGTGACACCGTCGCAGGTCTCAGCACCAACGGCGCGCTCAGCGTGCTGTCGATCTGTGTCGGGCTGCTGCTGTTCATCGGGATGGTGATCGGCGGCAACTTCGCCTCGACCCTCAACATGGTCATCGGCATCGCGTTCATCCTCAGCGGCTTCGTGAACCTCGCGCTGCTGGACACCGGGATGAACTTCCTCGCCTTCCAGATCCAGAACGTCCTGTTCAGCTTCGTCGTCGGGCTGCTGCTGATGTTGTTCGGGATGTACGGGCGCGTCAGCGGCGGGCTCCCCCACGACAACCCGTACTGGCGGACCCGCCATCCCGAGGAAGCCGCAGAGGAGCAACGACTCGGGCGGCGCAGGCAGGTCGAGGAGATGCCCGTTGTCGTCCCGCCGTCCTCCGGACGGTGGGTGTAGGGCCGCCTTCCCGCCGCGCTCGCGCTCGGGCTCGGGCTCGGGCTCGGGCTCGGGCTCGGGCTCGGGCTCGGGCTCGGGCTCGGGCTCGGGCTCGGGCTCGGGCTCGGACGCCTGCTGCCTGCCGCCTGCCTCTTTTCTTCGCTGTCTCTGCTTCTGCCTGGGATTCGCTCCTGGCGGATAGCCTGGGGGGCATGCCTCGTTATGAGTACCGCTGCCGCTCCTGCGGAGACACGTTCGAACTCAGCCGCCCGATGGCTGAGTCCTCGGCCCCCGCCTCCTGCCCTTCCGGGCACGAGGACACCGTGAAGCTTCTCTCCGCCGTCGCCGTGGGCGGCGCGGCCGGTTCCGCGCCCGCGCCGTCAGGCGGTGGCGGCGGCGGCGGTTGCTGCGGTGGGGGCTGCTGCGGCTGACCCGGCCGGCACAAGCACACCGCCGACCGCACCGCGTGCCGCCGCCACCGCTACCGCTTGCGTGACAGGGTCAGGCCGTCCGACACCGTGAGCAGCACGCTGTCCATCCGCGGGTCGGCGGACACGTGGTCGTTGAACTCCTTGATGGCCGCCGCTCCACCGGTCGCGTGCGCGTCGGTCACCCGGCCGTGGAACAGCACGTTGTCCGTGGTGATGACGCCGCCCTGACGCATCCGGGGCACCAGCTCCTCCCAGTACGGGATGTAGTTGTCCTTGTCCGCGTCGAGGTAGGCGAAGTCGATGTGCGGTTCGGCCGGCATCGCCCGCAGGGTGTCGAGGGCGGGGGCGATCCGCAGGTCGATCCTGTCCGCGACGCCCGCCTTCTCCCATGCCTCACGGCCGTATGCCGTCCACTCCTCCGAGATGTCGCAGGCGATCAGCCGTCCGTCGGCAGGCAGGGCCTGGGCCATCGACAGGGCGGAGAAGCCGGTGAAGGTCCCGACCTCCACGATGTGACGGGCTCCGGTCAGCCGGACGAGGAAGGCCAGCAGCGGGCCCTGTTCCTCGGCCGACTGCATGCCCGCGTGGTCGGGGAGACGGGCGTACGTGGTCTCGACGACCTCGCGCTGCACCGCGTCCAGCGGCGGGTTGTGCGCCAGCATGTACGCGTACAGCTCGTCCGTGATCTTGGTTTCGTTTCCCTTGGTCATCGCACTACTCCCTGGTCGGCCGAGCGCTCTCCCGACGGGCGAGAACGCGGTGACTGTAACCGCCGGGCACCGCCGGTCCGAGCGGATTCGGCGGCGCGCCGCGCGGCACAGCCCCTCGGCGCGCCCGCTCCGCCCGTCAGGCGGCCCGGCGCAGGCCCGCCGTCCGGAGGAGGCTCCGCAGGATCTCCTCACCCGCGGCCACGCCCCGCTCGGCGGTCGCCGTCACGTGCGGGGCGCTCCACCGCGCGTCGGCGAGTTCGCCGTGGCCGGGGCGCCAGCCGTGGTCTGCGGCGAGCAGCAGGTCTGCGTCCAGGAGGGAGTCACCGGCGGCGAGCGTGAGCGTGGCGCCCGTGCGACGGGCGACCTCGTGCATTGCCGCGCTCTTGGTGAGCGGCCGCGGTACCGCGTAGATCTTGCGGCCCTGGAGCGAGACGGTCCAGCCGCGCGGCTCCGCCCACTCGGCCAGCTCCTGCCTCCAGTCCGGGGGCAGCAGTGCCCGGTCGACGACGAGGTAGGCGAAGAGATCCTCGGCGACCCGCTCCTTGAGCAGCCAGGCGGGGTCGGCGGCGGATATGAGGTGGGCGCGGACCTCGGCGAGCGAGGCGCACTCGTCGGCCAGTCTGCGGGTCACCGTCCGCTGCCAGTCCGGGTCGGACTCGCCGTCCACGAGGATGTGTCCGCCGTTGGCGCAGATCGCGAACCGGGCCGCGGGTCCCGGCAGGTGGATGCGGTGGTACTGCTCGCGGGTACGGGTGGTGGCCGGCACGAAGACGGTGGAGCGGGCCAGTTCGACGAGGAGTGCGGCGGCCGTCTCCGTGACATACGAGAGCGGCTTGTGGTCGTACACCTCGACGCAGAGCAGCCTGGGCGCCTCCGCGTCCGGCATCGGGAGCTGGAGGGCGGCCGCCGAGTAGATCAGGGTGCGGTCGAGGTCGCTGGCGACCAGCGTGACCGGCGTGACCGGGGAGGTCGCGTGGAACGTCACTTGGACTCCACCGCCTTGCCGTCCGCACCGGTCGCCCCGCGCGTGTACTTGGGGTGGATCAGCCCGACGCAGGTGTACGGGAGTCCGTCGACCTCCTCGACGGGCACGCCGCGCTGCTGCGCCAGCAGCCTGATGTGTTCCAGGTCCGCGCCGGCGCCGCGCTTGGCGAGGATCTTCCACGGGACCCGGCGCAGCAGGACCCGGGTCGTCTCCCCGACGCCCGGCTTGACCAGGTTCACGTCGTGGATGCCGTACTCCTCGCTGATGCGTTCCACCGCGGCCCAGCCCTCCCAGGTGGGTGCGCGGTCGGCGGCGAGCAGCTCCTTGACGTCGGCGTCGACCGCGTCAGCGACCGCACCGAACCGCTCGGTGACGGTGTCGAGGAAGTGGCCCGAGACATCCGATCCGGCGAGCTCGCGGTAGAACTTCGCGCCGTGGAAGTCCTGCGGCCCGACCAGGTCGGCGCGCAGGACCGTACGGGAGATCAGGCCGGACACCGTGGAGTTGAGGCAGGCCGAGGGGATCAGGAAGTCCTCGCGGGTGCCGTACGTGCGGACGCAGCCGCCGGGATCGGCCAGGACCGCGATCTCCGGGTTGAAGCCCTCGGTACCGTCGGAGTCCTCGAACTCGGCGATGGCGGCGGCCAGTTCGCGAGTGATGGCGCCCTTGCCCGTCCAGCCGTCGACGAACACGACGTCGGCCGGGTTGTGGTGGGCGGCCAGCCAGCGCAGGGCGTTGGCGTCGATGCCGCGGCCGCGCACGATCGAGACGGCGTAGTGCGGCAGGTCGACGCCGTGCCGGTGGCGGGCCCAGCGGCGCATCAGTACGCCGACGGGGGTGCCGGCGCGGGCCAGCGAGACCAGCACGGGACGGGGGCCGCGCTCGGCGAGGACGGTCTCGGTGACGGCGCCGACGGCGCGGGCGATGCGGGCGGCCGACAGGTCCAGCGCCGCCTTGAACAGGTCCTGGTACTGCTCGGACGGCTGGTACTCGACGGGCAGCGACTCGGCGTAGTGCGCGCCACCGCTCTGTATCGCCTCCTCGCGCTCCTCGGTGGGCGCCTCCAGCTCGGTGTCCGAGAGGTCCTGGAGCAGCCAGCCGACCTCGTCCGGCGCGTAGGAGGAGAAGGCGGGGCCGCGGAGGGGCTCGGGCAGCATGCGGGGTTCTTCCTGGCGTTCGGGGGCGGCGACGGAGGCCTCGGGCTGGATGGCCGCCGCGGGGGGCGCGTCCGGCGGTATGTACGAGGGCACGACCGCGAGCAGCACCTGATGGGTGTGCGGGGCGAGCCGCGCCAGCAGTCCGTCGGGGGCGTGCAGTTCGGGTGTGTCCGCGGTGGAGTCGACGACGGCCACGACCGCGTCGAAGCCGGCGCCGGCGATGTTGTACGCGTACCGGTCGCCGGGGCCGTCCGCCGGGTCGTCGTGGGCCGGGAAGACCAGCCGGGTGCGTATCGCGTAGCCCGGGTCGTCCACCGCGAGGACCGGGGAGCGGGTCGTGGTGGAGTAGCGGACCTCGGCGCCGATGCGGTCCTCCAGGGCGGTGGCCAGGCGCAGGGGTGCGTACATCAGCTCCTCGAAGCCGAGGACGAGCACGCGCCGCGCCCTGTCGTCCAGCGCCCTGTCGTCCCGCGCTGTGTCCTCCCCCTGCGCTCCGAAGTCCAGCGCCGCGACGATGCGGTCCGCCATGGCGGGTAGCGCCGCCTCCAGCCGGGCGCGGTGCGCGGGGGTGAAGCCGTGCCTTCCGCCGTCCGGCACACCGACGGGCCACCCCAGCTCCACCCGCGGGCAGGGAGGGGGGTGGGGGCCGGGCCCAACGGTTGTCGGCTGCGCCGCCGTCTGCGCCGCCTCCTCCGCCGTGACCAGCGCCTGCCCCTTCTCCAGGACGCCGTCCGGGAGGCGCACCGTGCCCGAGTTCCTCGCCACCAGGTCGATCCGGGCGCCGATCTCCGCCGCGAACCCGGCCAGTCGGCCGCGGTCGGCCGGCGAACGCATGTCGACCAGGGCCACGATCACGTAGCGGTTGCGGGGGTGGCGCTCGTGCAGGTCGCGGATGGTGTTGAGGACGGTGTTGCCGGTGGAGAACTCGTCATCGACCAGCACCAGGACCGCGTCGGACGCGTGCGCCTCCCCCGCGCCACCGGTCTCCGCCGCGCCGACCGCGTCCCCCGCCAGCAGGTCCGGGTCCTCCGGCAGGAGCAGGTGCGAGGTGGCGTGCGAGTGCGACTCCTCGAAGCCGCCCGCACGCGCCACGCCCGCCACGGGGCGTCGCGTCGAGTGGAGATACGGTGCGGCGCCGAGCCCGTCGGCGACCGCGTGGCCGAGGCCGGTGGCCGTCTCCGCGTAGCCGAGCACGACCGCACGCCGTGTCCCGGCCTCCCCGAGCAGTTCCCGCACCCGGCGGCCCAGCTCGAATCCGGCGCCGTAGACCACCGAGGGGTACTGCGGCACATGCTTGCCGAGCACATGGGAGACGAGCAGATGCGCCCGCTTGGGGTTGCGCCGCAGGGCGAGGCCCAGCAGCTCCCGCAGCTCACCGTCGCCCACGAGCTCGACGCCCAGCCGCTCCCCGACCCAGCTACCCGACCACACCACGTTCGCGTCTCTTTCCTCAGCTGTGCGCCCGCTCATCGGGTCGCACTCGGGGTCACGCCCGTCCGGCACGACGTCACCGGGGCAGCGCCGGTGGAGCACCGCCGCCGGAACGCCGTGACCGGAACGCCGTGACCGGAACGCCGTCACCGGACCAGCCTCACCCGAACGGGCTCATTCCGCGAGGCTCGCGGCCAGCAGTTCCACGAAGCCGACGTCTTCCCTCGCCACTCCGAAGACCTCGGCCCGCTGGAGGGTGCGCTCGGCCCAGGCCCGGTGCGGCTTCACTTCGTTCATCTTGTTCGTGTACGCGGAGCGCAGCACGCCGCCGCCCCCGCTCTCCGGCCGCAGGATGTCCTGGGCGTCGCTGAACTCCTCGTGGCTGACCACCGACAGCGCGTGCACGGGCGCGACGTGCGAGGGGTGGATACAGGTCTTGCCGAGCAGGCCGTTGGCCCGGTCCAGCTCGATCTCCCGCAGCAGACCGTCCAGGTCGTGCTCGATCAGCGCGGTGCGCAGTTCTTCGGCCCGGCCCTCCAGGAAGGGGCTGCGGCGCAGCTGTGGCTTGAACATGCGCTCCTGGAGCCTGAAGTACTCCCACACCGGTCCGGTGATCGTGAAGCCGGTGCCGTCGGCCCGGCCCAGCACGTTGACCACGTCGGCGATGACGTCGCCGACGATCCGGACGTCGTACGCCGTCATGTCGGGCGGTCTGCGCAGTCCGTACGCGGAGCAGAAGTCGGTGACACCGAGCCGCAGCGCGAGGACGCGGTCCCGGTACGAGCCGACGGTGGTGGCGATCTTCTGGAGGGCCTCCTGCCGGGTCTCCAGGTGGAGCAGCTCGGGCGATTCGAGTACGGGCATGGCGAAGAGCCGCCGGCCGCCGTCGCTCTCGGCCTTCGTGAGCGCCTCCATGAAGGGCACGCCACGCTCTTGCGTGAACTTCGGAAGTACAAAACCGGACAACAGCCGGGCGGAATCGCCGAGCCGGCGCACCAGGTCCGTGATCTGGTGCGGTTCACGGACCCGGATGAAGAGCAGCGGGAGTTCGCCGCCGCGCGCGTCGAGTTCGGCGAACTGTCCGACCAGGTTCTCCTCGGCGCCCGTCACCTCGAAGTCGTCGATCGAATCCTCCAAGCACAGCACCATCGAGACGACACCCCGGCCGGCCTGCTTGATGACGTCGTCGGCAAGTGCCGGCCGGGTGGCCGGGCTGTAGAGGGTGGCTCCCAGAGCGGCCGAGAGCACTCGGGCCGGCGCGTCGGCGTCGAAGGCGCACGGCTGCTGGAAGAACAGGTCGCCCCTGACACTGGGCGCAATATGCCCGAAATGACGCATCCAATTCCCCCCGTGCTACCTGACTGATCGGACAACGTGTGGCCGGTAATAGTACGTACGGACGGGTGTCGGCAGTTCCCTGGCCGCATGAATTCCGGGTAACTCGTCCATTTAGCGACGGTTCAGAAGGGTGCGGACGCGGCGCTTCCGTCATTCCGCCGCGACACGGCGCCCGACCCCCGCATTGTCCGCGGGGCGGCCAGCAGGCAGGATGACCGCCATGACGCACGCGATGGTGAAAGGTTCGAACGTCCCACTCGACGCCATGGCCGTACGGGCCGTGCTGCGCTGGACCCCGGGGGCCGGGGTCCCCGACGTGGACGCCTCGGCCCTGCTGCTCGGCTCCGACGGCCGCGTGCGCTCCGACGAGGACTTCGTCTTCTACAACCAGCCCCGTCACCCGTCCGGCCTGGTGCGACGGCTGCCGAAGCGGAGCCTCGCCGAGGGGCTGACGGACACCATCGAGGCCGACCTGAACGCACTCGACCCCTCGGTCGACCAAGTGGTCATCGCCGCGTCCTCCGACGGAGCCGCCTTCGAACAGGTGCGCGATCTGTGCATCATGCTCTTCGACGCGGCCGGGGCGGGCGGGGAACCGCTCGCCGTGTTCGAGGTACGGCCGGAGACCGGCGAGGAAACCGCGATCATCTGCGGCGAGCTGTACCGGCGCGGGGACGGCTGGAAGTTCCGGGCCGTGGGGCAGGGCTACCCGACCGGCCTCGTCGGTCTCGCGACCGCGTTCGGCATCTCGGTCGACGAGACGGAGGCCGCGGCCGAGCCCGGCCCGACGCCGCTGCCGCCCGCACCGGCGTTCCCGCCCGCACCGGCCCCCGCGCCGGACTCGCAGATCACGGTGCAGCACCAGCAGCCCGCCTACGGCTATCCGCAACCCGCCGCGGCCCCGCTCGCAGCGGCGCCGCAGCCCGCCTACGGATACCCCCAGCCGGCCTCCGCGCAGCCCGCCTACGGCTATCCGCAGCCCGCGGCGGCGGCAGCGTACGCGCCGGACCCGAATTTCGTCCTGCCGCCGCAGGGGCCGCAGTTCATACGCCCCTGACCCACCGCAGCCGGCCCGCCACACCGGCCCTGCCCGGTCCAAAGCCGCACAGGCCCGCGACCCGCCCCGGGGCCCGCCGCTACGTGCGGGACTTGTAGCCGCGTCCCCACTGCATCCCGTAGCCGTACAGCCGGTCCAGCTCCGACTGGAATCCGTACACGAACTTCACCTCGCGCCGCACGATCAGTTCGCCCTTGACGTTCTCCACCGTGAACACGGCGCACGAGCGGGCCTCCGGGGCCCGTTCGTCCAGCTCGATCTCGATGCGCGGCCCGTTGCCCGGGTAGAGCGTGATCTTGGCGTGCGTGCGGTCGAAGGCAGGCGTCTGGTCGTAGATGTAGACGAAGCACAGCAGCCGCTTGATCTGGTCGCGCTGGTCGAGGTTGACGTAGAGCGTCTCGCCGGAGGGCGCCCCGAAGCGGTCGTCCCCGCTGAGCCTTATGTACGGCGGCCCGTTCAGATCGCCGAGCAGGTTGCCCAGCGGCTGCACGACGCCCTTGGTGCCGTCCGCCAGCTCGTACATGCAGCCCAGGTCCAGGTCGACGTTGACCATGCCCTGGGTGTGCGCCTGGACCACATCGGGCTTGAAGAGCTTGAACGGCCGCAGCAGCCGGCCGCTCTGCGACGACCGGCCCTTGATGTCGGAGGTGCGCATCCGCCAGGAGAGGTTGACCCGGAGGTTGCCGGTCAGCGCGCCCTGTTTGGTCAGCGAGACCGTGGCGTGCCGCCTGGACAGCACGATGGAATTGGTCGCCGCGCTGCCCGACTCGAACTGTGCTTCCCGCCCCGGCCACAGGCTGTCCCAGAACGCCATCCCCTACCCCCACACATATCGGCCCCGCACCCGTCGCACGAGGCACAGACGACGCACGCACCGCTGCGGGGCGGCTCCGGGCCGGGTCCGGGTGTTCCCGAGGACCTTCACCGTACGAGCCGCCCCGCAGAGAGCGTTCCTCATTCCCTACCGGGTCACACCCCGGCGGCGACTTCCGACGTGGAACCGCCGCTTCCGCCGCCGTCCCCGCCGCCGCCCTCGGCCTCCAGGGCCTTGTTGCGCCGGACCGACGACCAGAACGACCAGCCGATCAGGACGACGCCGACGAGACCGGTGATGATCTCGTTGATCTGGTACTGGATCGTGACGAGCAGGATGACAGCCAGCGCGCCGATCGCGTAGTGCGCGCCGTGCTCCAGGTAGACGTAGTCGTCCAGGGTGCCCTGGCGGACCAGGTAGACAGTGAGCGAACGGACGTACATGGCACCGATACCGAGGCCCAGCGCCATCAGCACGATCTCGTTGGTGATGGCGAAGGCGCCGATCACACCGTCGAACGAGAAGGACGCGTCGAGCACTTCCAGGTAGAGGAACATGAAGAACGCGGCCTTGCCGGAGAGTGCGACCGCGGAGAGCTTCTTGCCGGTCTTCTTTGCCTGCTCCTCCTCCTCGTGCTCGCGTTCCTCCTCCTCTTCGAGTTTGTTCTCGAAGTAGCCGGAGAGTCCGCCGACGATGAGGTAGGTGATCAGACCCGCGATACCCGCGAGCATGACCGTCTCCGCCTTGTCCGCGTGCCCGCCGCCGTGCTGATGCGCGTTGGCCGCGAACGTCAGGGCCGAGACCAGCAGGACGATCAGCGCGATGCAGACCGACAGCATGTCGACCTTGCCGAGCTTGGCGAGCGGGCGCTCGATCCAGCGCAGCCACTGGATGTCACGGTCCTCGAAAATGAAGTCGAGGAAGATCATCAACAGGAACATCCCACCGAAGGAGGCAATCGCCGGGTGGGCGTCGGTGACCAGTTCCTTGTAGCGGTCCGGGTCGTTGAAGGAAAGATCAACAGCCTCGATCGGACCCAGCTTGGCAGTGATGGCCACGATCACGACGGGGAACACCAGCCGCATACCGAAGACCGCGATGAGCACACCGACCGTGAGGAAGATCTTCTGCCAGAAGGCACTCATCTTCTTCAGGATTCCGGCGTTGACCACCGCGTTGTCGAAGGACAGCGAGATCTCCAGGACGGAGAGGATCGCCACGACTCCGAAGGCCTCCCACCCCCCGTAGAACCACGCTGCGACCAGGCCGATCGCGGTAATCGCGAACGACCAGCCGAAGGTTTTCAGAAGCACTGGCTACCCCATCATTTATGTAACGGGTCTCCCCCGGTGAGTACGGGGCTCCCCCGCGCCGGGCGCGGCTTTACGAAACGTTGACCCCGAAGTCTAGAGCGATGCCGCGCAGCCCCGACGCGTACCCCTGCCCCACTGCACGGAACTTCCACTCGCCGCCATAACGGTAGAGCTCACCGAAGATCATCGCGGTCTCCGTCGAGGCGTCCTCGCTCAGGTCGTAACGCGCGAGTTCCTGGCCGTCGGCCTGGTTCACCACCCGGATGAACGCATTGCTGACCTGCCCGAATGTCTGCCCGCGATTGTCCGCGTCGTGAATCGAGACCGGAAATACGATCTTGTCGCAGCCGGCCGGCACCTGCGTGAGGTTCACGATGACCGACTCGTCGTCCCCCTCGCCCTCACCCGTGAGGTTGTCGCCGGTGTGCTCCACGGAGCCGTCGGGGCTCGTGAGGTTGTTGTAGAACACGAACCACTCGTCGCCGAGCACCCGTCCCGACTGGCACAGCAGCGCGCTGGCGTCGAGGTCGAAGTCGGCCCCCGTGGTGGATCGTGCGTCCCAGCCGAGCCCGATCAGCACCTGGGTGAGATTGGGTGCGGCCTTGGAGAGGGAGACGTTGCCTCCCTTGGCGAGTGTGACGCCCATGGTGTGTGTCCTCCCCGAGTGAATGAACCGTCTGTTGAGCGCGTCCGGCGCCGCACGGAGTGCGGCGCCGGACGGGACGTACTGCTGCCTGCCCAGGGACGCGCCGCTGTCGGCACGGACCCGGATCGGCTGTCTAGACGTTGACGCCGAAGTCCTGCGCGATGCCGCGCAGACCCGAGGCGTAGCCCTGACCGATGGCGCGGAACTTCCACTCCGCACCGTTGCGGTACAGCTCGCCGAAGACCATGGCGGTCTCCGTCGAGGCGTCCTCGCTCAGGTCGTAGCGCGCGAGCTCGCTGTTGTCGGCCTGGTTGACCACGCGGATGTACGCGTTGCGCACCTGGCCGAAGCTCTGCTGGCGCGACTCGGCCTCGTAGATCGAGACCGGGAAGACGATCTTGTCGACGTCGGCCGGGACACCGGCCAGGTTGACCTTGATGATCTCGTCGTCGCCCTCGCCCTCACCGGTGAGGTTGTCACCGGTGTGCTCGACGGAGCCGTCGGGGCTCTTGAGGTTGTTGAAGAAGACGAAGTTTCCGTCGTTGCCGACCTTGCCCTCGGCGTTCGTCAGCAGAGCGCTGGCGTCGAGGTCGAAGTCTCCACCGGTGGTGGTACGAGCGTCCCAGCCCAGACCCACGATGACCGCGGTCAGGTTGGGCGCGGCCTTGGTCAGCGAGACGTTGCCGCCCTTGCTGAGGCTGACTCCCACGAGTCCTCCCATTGGTTTCATTGGGGGCCGGCCGGTGCCGGCGCCTCCACGTTGCGTTGGCATCGGATCAACGAGTGGATCCTAGTGACCGGTTCCCGGCCAAAACAGGCTTTTGGCCGGGGGTCGCCCGGAGATCCACCGGATCTCGGATCAGAGCGAGCCGAGCGCCTTGATGTAGTCGTTGAGGTCGCGCGCGTCGGGCAGGCCGTTGACGACGGTCCAGCGCACCACGCCCTCCTTGTCGATGATGAAGGTGCCGCGCACCGCGCAGCCCTTCTCCTCGTCGAAGACGCCGTACGCCCGCGAGGTCTCACCGTGCGGCCAGAAGTCCGAGAGCAGCGGGTACTCGAGGCCCTCCTGCTCGGCGAAGACGCGCAGGGTGTGGATGGAGTCGTTGGAGACGGCCAGCAGCTGCGTGTCGTCGTTCTCGAACGTGGGCAGCTCGTCGCGCAGGGCGCAGAGCTCACCCGTGCAGACGCCGGTGAAAGCGAACGGGTAGAACAGCAGCACCACGTTCTTGGCGCCGCGAAATTCGGAGAGCTTCACGGTCCGGCCGTGATTGTCCTTCAGCTCGAAATCCGGGGCCTTGGTGCCGACCTCGATCGCCATGAAACGCGTCCCTTCGCTACGTCGCCGGGCTGGGCTGTCCGGGTGGCTCCCACCCTACGCAGAGGCCTCTGGCGGCCGTGCAGCACCCACAGAAGCCCATCCCGCGCATTACCTCGCGTGCCACGGGCGCACCCGTGGGTGTACGAAGGCCCCCGGGCGGCTTACTGCCGTCGGGGGCCTTCAGTGGCGAAATGCGGTTCAGCGCCTGGCTTTGGCCGCCACCTTCGGTGTGGCCAGACGGCTGCCCGTCCAGTCCTTGCCCGCACTGATGCTCTTGGTCTGGGCGAGACCGGCTGTCTGGGCCGCCTCGTTGATGTCGCTCGGCTCGACGTATCCGTCACGGCCGGTCTTCGGCGTCATCAGCCAGACCGTGCCGCCCTCCTCGAGCAGACCGATGGCATCCACCAGCGCGTCCGTAAGGTCGCCGTCCTCGTCGCGGAACCAGAGCAGGACGACGTCTGCGACGTCGTCGTAGTCCTCGTCGACGAGATCCTGGCCGATAGTGGCCTCAATGCCCTCACGGAGCTCCAGCTCGACGTCGTCGTCGTAGCCGATCTCCTGGACCACTTGTCCGGGCTCGAACCCCAGGCGTGCTGCCGGGTTGGTCCGCTCCTCCGCGTGGTCCGCGGTCGCGCTCACGGGTTGCCTCCTGATCATGTTTCGGAAAATGCTGCAGCCACGCGCGTACGCGGGGCGTTGGCCGTAGTCCACACGGGAGCGGCGGATCGCGCAAGTACCCAGCGCACGAGACCGCCTAAACGGTGACGTTTCGTGCCACGTCGCCGCACTGTCGGCGGCCCCTTGCCGGAGCCTGCGCTACCGTCCACACCCTTTACGTCCTTGAACAGCTTATGCCGTTTCGGTCCGGCAATCGGAGTCGAGCAGCGTTTGGGAACACTTGGACGCCTTGGGCGTATGGTTGCGGTTTCGCCCGACCCATCCTGCCCGACGCGTCCTCCCGGCGCGTCCCGCCTCCCCGATACCCGCTCTGCCGCGGCCCATCCGGACTTCCGGGACCCGGCGTCCCGGAAGCCTCTGGTTACCTCTCGGTAGAGATGACGTTTGCGCCCTCGCGGTACACGATGGGATGGCGTACGTGTACACATCCCGGGGGCGTGACTCCCTCACCCAGGCCCCGTAGCGCAGCACCGAACAGCGAAGGAACAGCGTGGCTTCCGGATCCGACCGCAACCCGATCATCATTGGCGGCCTTCCGAGTCAGGTCCCGGATTTCGATCCCGAAGAGACCCAGGAATGGCTCGACTCCCTCGACGCCGCCGTCGACGAGCGGGGCCGCGAGCGGGCCCGCTACCTCATGCTCCGGCTCATCGAGCGCGCGCGCGAGAAGCGCGTCGCCGTGCCGGAGATGCGCAGCACGGACTACGTGAACACCATCGCCACGAAGGACGAGCCGTTCTTCCCCGGCGACGAGGAGATCGAGCGCAAGGTCCTCAACGCGACGCGCTGGAACGCGGCCGTGATGGTGTCGCGGGCGCAGCGTCCGGGGATCGGCGTGGGCGGTCACATCGCCACGTTCGCCTCCTCCGCCTCGCTGTACGACGTGGGTTTCAACCACTTCTTCCGCGGCAAGGACGACGGCCTGGGCGGCGACCAGATCTTCTTCCAGGGCCACGCCTCACCGGGGATCTACGCCCGCGCCTTCCTGCTGGACCGGCTGAGCGAGGCGCAGCTCGACGGCTTCCGCCAGGAGAAGTCGAAGGCGCCGAACGGCCTGTCCAGCTACCCGCACCCGCGGCTGATGCCGGACTTCTGGGAGTTCCCGACCGTCTCGATGGGCCTCGGCCCGCTGGGCGCGATCTACCAGGCGCGGATGAACCGCTACATGGAGGCGCGCGGCATCGCCGACACCTCCAAGTCGCACGTCTGGGCGTATCTCGGCGACGGCGAGATGGACGAGCCCGAGTCGCTCGGCCAGCTCTCCATCGCCGCCCGCGAGGGCCTGGACAACCTGACCTTCGTCGTCAACTGCAACCTCCAGCGCCTCGACGGCCCGGTACGCGGCAACGGCAAGATCATCCAGGAGCTGGAGTCGCAGTTCCGCGGCGCCGGCTGGAACGTCATCAAGCTGGTCTGGGACCACTCCTGGGACCCGCTGCTGGCGCAGGACCGCACGGGCATCCTGGTCAACAAGCTGAACACCACGCCGGACGGCCAGTTCCAGACGTACGCCACCGAGACGGGTGCGTACATCCGTGATCACTTCTTCGGTGACGACGCCCGGCTGCGGGACATGGTCAAGGACATGTCCGACCAGCAGATCCTGCACCTGGGCCGCGGCGGTCACGACCACCGCAAGGTCTACGCGGCCTACGCGGCGGCCAAGGCCCACAAGGGCCAGCCGACGGTGATCCTGGCGCAGACGGTCAAGGGCTGGACGCTGGGGCCGAACTTCGAGGGCCGCAACGCGACCCACCAGATGAAGAAGCTCACGGCCGAGGACCTCAAGCGCTTCCGGGACCGGCTGCACATCCCGATCGCGGACAGCCGGCTGGAGGACGGGAACCCGCCGTACTACCACCCGGGCCGCGACTCGGAGGAGATCCAGTACATGCACGACCGCCGCAAGAGTCTGGGCGGTTATGTCCCGACTCGTGTGGTGCGGGCGAAGCCGCTGCCGCTGCCCGACGACAAGGCGTACACGAGTGCGAAGAAGGGTTCGGGTCAGCAGTCGATCGCCACCACCATGGCGTTCGTCCGCGTCCTGAAGGATCTCATGCGGGACAAGGAGATCGGCAAGCGTTTCGTGCTGATCGCACCCGACGAGTACCGGACCTTCGGCATGGACGCCTTCTTCCCGAGCGCGAAGATCTACAACCCGCTGGGGCAGCAGTACGAGTCGGTGGACCGCGATCTGCTGCTCGCGTACAAGGAGTCGCCGACCGGCCAGATGCTGCACGACGGCATCTCCGAGGCGGGCTGTACCGCCTCGCTCATCGCCGCCGGTTCGGCGTACGCCACGCACGGCGAGCCGTTGATCCCGGTGTACGTCTTCTACTCGATGTTCGGTTTCCAGCGGACCGGCGACCAGTTCTGGCAGATGGCCGACCAGCTCGCGCGCGGCTTCGTGCTGGGCGCCACCGCCGGCCGTACGACGCTGACCGGCGAGGGGCTCCAGCACGCGGACGGCCACTCGCAGCTGCTCGCCTCGACCAACCCGGGCTGTGTCGCGTACGACCCGGCGTTCGGGTACGAGATCGGGCACATCGTCAAGGACGGTCTGCGCCGGATGTACGGGGGGACGCCCGAGGAGAACGAGGACGTCTTCTACTACCTCACGGTCTACAACGAGCCGATCCAGCACCCGGCCGAGCCCGCCGATGTGGACGTCGAGGGCATCCTGAAGGGCGTGTACCGCTACAGCAGCGGCGAGAAGGGCGAGATCCCGGCCCAGATCATGGCGTCCGGTGTGGCGGTCCCCTGGGCGGTCGAGGCGCAGCGCATCCTCGCCGACGAGTGGAACGTGAGGGCGGACGTCTGGTCGGCGACCTCCTGGAACGAGCTGCGGCGCGAGGCCGTGGACGTGGAGCGGCACAACCTGCTGCACCCGGAGGAGGAGCAGCGCGTCCCGTACGTGACGCGCAAGCTCTCCGGTGCCCAGGGGCCGTTCGTGGCGGTCTCGGACTGGATGCGGTCCGTACCGGACCAGATCGCGCGCTGGGTGCCCGGTGCGTACCAGTCGCTGGGTGCGGACGGCTTCGGCTTCGCGGACACGCGGGGCGCGGCGCGCCGGTTCTTCCACATCGACGCGCAGTCGATCGTCCTGGCGGTGCTCACCGAGCTCGCGAAGGACGGGAAGGTCGACCGTTCGGCGCTGAAGACGGCGGTCGACCGCTATGACCTGCTGAATGTGGCCGCGGCCGATCCGGGGGCCGCGGGCGGCGACGCGTAGGCACGCACGGAGCGGTGACGCGGGGCGGTGGGACCTCAGGGGTCCCGCCGCCCCGCTGCGTTTTCCGGGTCAGTTCTCCCAGACCTTGAAGGCGCGGACCTGGTACGGGGACTGTGGCACCCAGGTGCCGCCGCCCGGGTAGGTCTCGAACTCGCCGGTCTCGGCGCACTCGGCCGACTGGTAGGTGGTGACCGGGCGGCCGGTGCGGTTGGCGAGCGCCTGAACGGCGGAACCCGCCGGCAGCGGCACGCAGCTGTCGATGTCGATGGTGGACAGCTCGTGGACCTGCCGGGCACCGGTGAACCCCGGTTTCGCCCAGAGGCAGAGCTGACCGGCCCCGCAGGTGCCGAGCCGGACGGGCGCGGCCTGGGCCACCGCCTGCGGGATCAGGGCGGTGACGGCCAGGGCGGCGGCGACGACGGTTGTACGCATGTGAATGAACCCCCGTGGTGATGTGGATCTTCCACACCCACCCTGAGCTGCGGGGCAACGGATCGGGAAGGGGCCGGGGGCGGTACCACCCTGATAGGCGACAGCCCCGCCGGAACGTTCCGGCGGGGCTGTCGCGCGCACTGTGTTGACGTCTTCCGGCGTCCGGGCGGCCGGTCGGATCAGATGTGACCGGCGCCCGCGCCCGCCTCGGCGTTCTCGCCGCGCTTGGTCAGGGTGGCGACCAGGGCCGCGATCACCGCGACGATGCCCGCGACCATGAACGCCGTGCTCATGCCGGACACGAACGTGTCATGGGCGACGCCCACGATCTTGCCGGCGACCTCGGGCGGCGTGCCCGGGGCGACCGGCGGCATGCCGACCTTGACGGCCGAGGACGCCTGCTCCAGCTGGTCCCCGGACAGCGGGGGAAGCTGCGCGTCCTTCCAGTTGCCGGACAGTTCGGCGTCGACCCTGGCGGCCATGATCGCGCCCAGTACGGCCGTACCGAGGCTGCCGCCGACCTGCATGGCGGCCTGCTGGAGACCTCCCGCGACACCCGAGAGCTCCATCGGGGCGTTGCCCACGATGACCTCGGTGGCGCCGACCATGACCGGTGCGAGGCCGAGGCCGAGCAGGGCGAACCAGATCGACATGGTGACGGTGCCGGTGTCGATGGTCAGCTGGGACATGCCGAACATCGCGACCGCGGTGCACACCATGCCGCCGACGAGCGGGACCCGCGGGCCGAACTTGGTGATCAGGATTCCGGCCAGCGGCGAGGCGACGATCATCATCGCGGTCAGCGGCAGCAGGTGCAGGCCCGCGTCGACGGCCTTCATGCCGTGCACGTTCTGGAGGTAGAAGGTGACGAAGAACAGCCCGCCCATGAAGGCGAAGGCCATCAGCACCATCAGGACCGCACCGGCGGAGAGCGGCACGGAGCGGAACATCGCCAGCGGGATCAGCGGTTCCCTGACGCGCTGCTGGACGAGGGCGAACGCGACGAACAGAACGATGGCGGCGGCCAGGAAGCCGACCGTCTTGAGGTCGCCCCAGCCCCACTCCGAGCCCTTGATGAGCGCCCAGATCAGGCAGAACATCGCCGAGGAGAGCAGCACGATGCCGGCGATGTCGAAGGAGCGCGGCGCGTTCTCGGCGCGGTGGTCCTTGAGGATCAGTACGCCCAGCACGAGCGCGATCACGCCGACCGGCACGTTGATGAAGAAGACGGACTGCCAGCTGACGTGCTCGACGAGCACGCCGCCCAGGATCGGGCCACCGGCGGTCGACGCGCCGATCACCATGCCCCAGATGCCGATCGCCATGTTCAGCTTCTCGGCCGGGAAGGTGGCGCGGAGCAGGCCGAGCGCGGCCGGCATCAGCAGCGCGCCGAAGAGGCCCTGGAGCACCCGGAAGGTGATCACCAGGACGACGCTGCCGGAGAGGCCGATGGCCCCGGATGCCGCGGCGAAGCCCACGACGCCTATCAGGAAGGTCTGGCGGTGGCCGAACCGGTCACCGAGCTTGCCCGCGGTGATCAGGGAGACCGCGAGGGCGAGCATGTAGCCGTTGGTGATCCACTGGACATCGGCGAGCGAGGCGCCCAGGTCCTTCTGGATCGCGGGGTTGGCGATCGCGACGATCGTGCCGTCGAGCGCGACCATCATCACGCCGATGGCCACGGAGAAGAGCGTCAGCCAGGGGTGGCCGCGCAGCCCCTTGGCAGGTGCGGGAACAGGGACATCCCGGGGCTCCCGCGGTGCCTTTTCGACGGTGGTCTGACTAGTCATACCCGGAGATTAGTGTCAGTCGCTGACAGTTGACAAACCGTTTCACAAGTCGGTAACTGTCACGTAGCTCACAGGTACGCTGAGCTGGACAAAGCGGGAAAAGAGGACCAGCTCAGTGACCGACGGGCAACCAGCCGCCGAGTATCCGGCCGGGCTGCGCGAGCGCAAGAAGCGACGCACCAGGGACGCACTGCTCCATGCCGCCCTCGATCTTTTCACCACCCAGGGGTACGAGGAGACCACCGTCGACGAGATCGTCGACGCGGTGGAGGTCTCCCAGCGCACCTTCTTCCGCTACTTCGCCGGCAAGGAGTCGGCCGCCTTCGCCGTCCAGGAGATGGTGGAGTCGCGCTTCATCACCGAACTGCGCCAACGGCCCGCGTCGGAAGCCCCTTTCGAGGCCATGCGCCGCGCGGTCCTCTGCGCCTGGAACAGTATCGGGGAGGCCATCGAGGCCCTGATCCCGGTCGAACTCCACATGCGTACGTACCAAATGATCGAGTCGACGCCCTCCCTGCTCGCCGCCCACCTGCGGCGCAGCAGTGAGCTGGAGAACCAGATCGCCCTGCTGATCGCCGAGCGCGAGGGTCTGCACGTGGAGCTGGATCCGCGGCCGAGGGTCGCCGTCGCCGCGTTCTGCGGGGTGATGCGGGTGACCGGCCAGCTGTGGGGGCACGGGCGGGAGACGAGCATCGACTCGCTGCGGACGCTGACCGAGGTGTATCTCGACCAGTTGGGCCCGGCCCTCGCCGAGAACTGGCACACGCCCGGACAGGGCCATGTGCCGCACGTCTCGGACGCGGCGTATGGCCAAGGTCACAACACCCGGGCCACGCCGCCCGGATGCGCCGGCTGAGGGGCACACAGCTCGGCGGAGCGTACGGCTGCTCCGTACGGAGCGTGAGGAAAGAGGCGTTCCATTCCCCACAGCCGGGTGATGTGTGTCACCCGCTCAACGAGCTCCGGCGCGCGTCTCCTAGGGTGGGCCGGAGTGACTTCCTTCGATTCCTCCCCGACGCTCACCGCGTGGCGCACTCTGCTCGCCCTCGCGGTTGTGTTCGTGATGCTGGCGACCACTGGCTGGACCGCCGTGCGTCATCAACGCTCCGACGAGCCACGCACGGTCGCACTCGCCTCCTGGGCGAAGGGATCGATAGCGGGCCGCGCGCTGCCCCCGGCCGATGCCCAGCCGTCCAGGCTGGCGCACTTCTTCGCCACGCTCACGGCCGCGCAGCGCATCCGGCTGGCGGACAAGTACCCGCTGGTGGTGGGGAATCTGAACGGCGCGCCGGTCACCCTGCGCTACCGGGCCAACCGGCTCGCGCTCGTACAGGCGAGCGCGGTCGAACAGCAACGGGTCCACGACAGCAGGCTCTCCCCCGCCGGCCGCGCCGATGCGGTCCACCGGACGGACCGCTTCCGGTCGATGCTCGCCGACGGCCGGCACTTCCTCGCGTTCGACCCGTCCGGCCGGGGCCACGCCGCCGAGGTCTTCGGTGATCTCGACCGGGCCGAGCGGGTCTCGGTGGTCGTACCCGGCGTCGACACCAATCTGCTGACGCTGGAGCGGACGGGGGACAAGACCAACGCCGCCCCCGTCGGCATGGCCAAGTCCCTGTACGCGGCCGAGCGGTCCGCCCGCCCCGGCATGCGGACCGCCGTGATCGCCTGGGCCGACTACACCGCGCCCGCCGGCATCGGCATGGACGCCGCCCTCGGGAATCTCGCCCAGCGCGGGGCGGTCCGGCTCGACGCGCTCGTCGGCGCCCTCCCGGGCCTCGCACCCGTCTCGCTCTTCTGCCACAGCTACGGCTCCGTCCTGTGCGGCGTGGCCGCGCGGGAACTGCCCGCCCGGGTGACCGACATCGCGGTCGCGGGCAGTCCGGGCATGCGGGCCGACAACGCCGGCCAGCTGCACACCCGGGCCAACGTGTGGGCGATGCGGGACCACGACGACTGGATCGCGGACGTGCCGAACCTGGAGGTCGCCGGGCTCGGCCACGGGGCCGATCCGGTCGATCCGGACTTCGGCGCGCGGATCGCGTCGGCGGGCGACGCGGTCGGCCACAGCGGCTATTTCGAGCCGGGTACCGAGAGCCTGGGCAACTTCGCCGCGATCGGTGTGGGCACCTACGGTTCGGTGACCTGTGCGCAGGCCGACAGCGCCTGCCACGAACAGATTTCCGGCAACGAGACGGTCTGACGCGCGTAGAAAGCCGTGATCGATCACGGATTGCGGTCGACACCGAGGGGGGACGTGCGGGCAAGTGCCGCATACGATGAGGCACATGGGTGATGTGCTGGCCGGAATTCAAGCCACCTGGGAGTTCGACACCGACTCCGTGCTCATCCGCTTCGAACGGGGTATCCGCACGCCGAGGCTCTTCCAGAGCCTCCGTGAACGCCGCGTCCCGCACGCGGCGCTGTCGTCGGTGACGCTGACCCCGGGCAAGCGGGGCACGGTGGTGCTGCGTGCCGTCCCGAGACCCGGTGCCGATCCACTGCTGGAGGCCGCGGCCGGACAGCTCAAGGACGGCTGCGATCCGTACCGCCTGGTGCTCCCGGCCGAACGCGAGACGCTCGCCGAGTACTACGCGGACGAGCTGCGGGCCCGGCTGGGCCCCGACGCCGGTGAACCCGCCGAACGCTTCATGGTCGCGGCGCCCGAGGCGCCCATGCGCTTCAAGGCGTACGACGGCCGGGCCAGCTTCGACGGCGACCGGATCTCCTTCCGGTGGTTCTGGACGGGTGCGTCGTCCGAGAAGTGGAAGGCGGGCGACCAGACGTTCCCGGTCACCGAGCTGAGCGGCGTCGAGTGGCGCTCGCCCGAGGCCTTCGAGGGCTATCTGCGGCTGGTGCCGAGAGGGCTGGAGGGCACGGGTCCGGCCTCGGCCGATGGCGCCGTCCTCGGCGGCGGTCCGGGCGCGGCACTGTGCACGGGCACCGCCCGGAGCGTGCAGTCGGCCGGGCGGCCCACCCGGGCCGACGAGGACCCCGCCGCGGTGATCTTCGGCCTCGGCTACGGTCCGGTGCACGAGTCGCTGCCGTTCGCCGCGGCCGTACTGGAGTCCGTCCGCAGGAAGCAGTCCACGCCGGCGACGACGGCCCTGGCCTCCGCCGGGCGGCGCGACCCGGCGGACATCGCGGAGCGGATCCACCACCTCGGCGAGCTGCACCAGGCGGGTCTGGTGACGGACGACGAGTTCAGCGCGAAGAAGGCCCAGCTGCTCGCCGAGCTCTAGGGCCTGTATTGGGTTGTCACGCGGAAGAAGGAGCGGGGCTGGGTGCGTGCGATCGCAAGGCGCCGGAGCGCCCTTGTAGCGGAGCTACCAGGGCG